>NZ_JBDPMC010000093.1:0-21474 GCF_039871625.1 Micromonospora sp. B11E3
TCTGTGAGAGGACCACTTCATACCGGGGTTCTGCGTCTTTCCCTTGCACCACAACGGGTCCGGGCGTGTCCGCACCGGCCACCAGCACCGCTACCCGCCGCACTCACACCGTTACGCGGAAAGGCTCGGTGAGCGCGGCTATCGCCGTGTGGAAGAGGAGATTGGCGGCGATCCAGAGCACCTGGTCGAGGATCCACAGCACGGCGTCGGGCCAGCCGGACACGAGCCCGAGCAGCCAGTTGCTGAGCCGCCCGACCAAACTCGCGGTGGCCTCGTGCAGCCCCAGCAGGGCCACGCCGGTCAGCGCGACGGGCGCCAGCGCGAGCGCCCACAGGCTGGGCGTGGTGACGAACAGCTTGCCGCCACGGAAGAAGTACCCGACGTCGATGAAGAAGCGCCCGATCCCGCTACCCAGCCTCCTGACGCCGCGGAGCGCCTGGTGCCCGGCGGCTCCGACGGCCTGCCCGGCGGCTCCGACGGCCTGCCCGGCGGCCCCTGCTATCCGGGCCGCGGCCGGTCCCGCCCCGTCCCAGGTCACCGACGCGCCCGGCGCCACCGATGCGCCCACGCCCGGCACCACCGACGCCCCCGTGCCCGGCGCCACCGATGCGCCCACGCCCGGCACCAACGAGGCCTCCGCGCCCGGCACCACCGATGCGCCTACACCCGGCACCACCGACGCCCCCGGGATCGGCGCCGCCGACCCGTCCGGGGCCGGGGCCCCGGCACCACCGGGACGCTCGGCCGCACCCCGTAGGTCGGTGAGGGGGCGTAGGGCAGCGGCGGTTGGCCCGTCGGGTGCGGGCGCGGCTGCGGATCCATGCGTCGGGTCTCCCAGGCGGTCGGGACGGGCAGGGCGAAGTTCGAGCCTTGTGAATCGGCAGTCGGAAAACTATCCCCTCCGGCCGTTCTCCGCGCCCCTGTCCCTGCGGGATTGCAGTGGCCTGCGTCGGTGCAGTCCCGCGGCAGGGGCCCGACCGTTCCGCAGTGGTGAGGCCCCGGCGACCATGGGGGAGAACAGGGCCTCACGCTGAATCCCTGTCGAGGATCGGCTGTCAGGGTGGTGGTTGGCTTGACCCCGCCTTCGTGCCGGTGGGTTTGGTGCTGCATCGGCGGGCGCGGGCGCCGGCGGGGACGGTCCACTACTCGGCGATGAAGGTGCGGCCGGCGACCACGCACAGGGCTTTGAGGTGCGGTGCGTGGCAGGAACTGATCCGGACGGCGCTGACCGGGTCGTAGCCGGGAAGCGTCAACTTGCGGTTGACGACGAGTGTGCGTCAACCTATGGTTGACGCATGACGAATCCTGCCAAGATGCCCCGCACCATCCGGCTCGACGACCTGATCGAGGGCATCAAGAAGGCCCACACGGACGCCCTCGACCAGCTCGCGGGCGCGGTCGTGGTCGCCGAACACCTCGGCGACGTCGCCGACCACCTGATCGGCCACTTCGTGGACCAGGCCCGCCGCTCCGGCGCCTCCTGGACCGACATCGGCCGCAGCATGGGGGTCAGCAAGCAGGCCGCGCAGAAGCGGTTCGTGCCGAAGGCCTCCGCCGAGCCGTCGACCCTCGACCCCGGCCGGGGCTTCGGCAACTTCACCCCCCGGGCGCGCAACGTTGTGCTGGCCGCGCAGGAGGCGGCCCGCGCCGCCGGCAATGCCGAGATCCGCCCCGAGCACCTGGTGCTCGGCCTGCTCGCCGAGCCCGAGGGGCTCGCCGCCAGGGCGATCGTCGCTCAGGGCGTACCGCTGGAGCGGGTGCGGGAGGCGACCAACGCGACCCTGCCGCCGGCGGCCGGGGAGGTGCCGGCCCTGATCCCGTACGACGCGCGGGCCGGCAAGGCGCTCGAACTGACCATGCGCGAGGCGCTGCGGCTCGGCCACAACTACGTGGGCACCGAGCACCTCCTGCTCGCCCTGCTGGAGTTGGAGGACGGCGCCGGGGTGCTGGCCGGCCTCGGGGTGGACAAGGCCGCCGCCGAGCGTCACGTCGCCGAGGCGCTGGCCGCCCTCCGGCCGTAGCGAGGGGTTTCCGGGCGGCGACGGCCGACCGCCTGCTGCTCGGCCGGCACGGTCGAGCCCCGGGCGCCGGCCGGAGCGGTCGAGGCCCGGGCGCCGGCCCGAGCGGTCAGGGCGCGGGGACGGTCAGCGGAACGGCGGGGAAGCCGTAACGGGCGGCGTGCTCCGGGTCGCTCGGGTCGACCTGCCGCAGGCCGGCCTCGGCCAGCCGCCGGTTGACCTCGTCGAGCTGCTCGCGGACCAGCCGGGCCTCCTCCTCGGTGACCCGCCCCCGGTGCGGCTTGCCGGCGTGCTCGATGGTGCCGTAGTCCACCTTCTCGACGCCTTTGCGCGCCTTCGGCGGGCGGACCCGCTCGGCGGTCCGCAGCAGCTGGGCCATCGGCACGTCGGTGGCCATCGCGTCGAACTCGCTCGCGGTCAGCACCACCCGGCGCGGCTCCCCGCCGCCGTGCCGGTCGTGGATCTCGACCACCGCGACGTCCAGCGCCGCGTCGTCGATGCTCTCGACCTCGACCGGGGTCGCGTCCAGCTGCACGGGCCCGGCCACCAGGTCGGGGTGCTCCAGCACCACGACACGGACCACCTCGTCGTCCGGCCCCAGTACGGTGCCGCTGAAGTCGGAGACGTGGATCGTCTTCTTGCCCATGCGCTGAGCTTCTCCTGTCGTCGTGGCGGGATTCGGGACCAGAAGAACCTACCCGACAGGTGTGCGAAAACCCGGCCCGGACCGGCCGGGTGTGTCGCCGCCCGGCCGCCGGCCGCACCGGCCCACGTGCCGGGGCAGCCTCGACCCGTGCCGCGACGCGCGGCGGGGCGCCGGGCACCGCATACGATCGTCCCGTGACGACGTCGGCGATCCCGCGGACCGAGGCCGAGGCGGTCGCCGTACAGGAGCGGTTGCGACCGCTGGCGGACCTGGTCGGGCCCGGTCCCACCGCGCCCGCGACGGTGGCCGGCCTGGACGTCGCGTACGCCGAGGCCGGCGACCGGCTCGCGGCGGCCGTGACCGTGCTGGACGCCCGGACGCTGGCCGTGGTGGACCAGGCGGTCAGCGTGGGCCGGCCCGCGTTCGGCTACGTCCCCGGGTTGTTCGCCTTCCGGGAGCTGCCCGCCCTGCTGGACGCGCTGGACCGGCTGACCGTCCGCCCGGAGCTGCTGGTCTGCGACGGGCACGGGCTGGCCCATCCGCGCCGGTTCGGACTCGCCTGTCATCTGGGCGTGGTCACCGGCCTGCCCGCGTTCGGGGTGGGCAAGACGCCGCTGGTGGGCCGGTGGGAGCCACCGGGCCCGGAGCGTGGCTCGTGGTCGCCGCTGCGCGACGGCGACGAGGTGCTGGGCCGGGTGCTGCGCACCCGGGACGGGGTGAAGCCCGTCTTCGTCAGCGTCGGGCACCGGATGAGCCTGGACAACGCGTGCGCCCGGGTGCTCGCGCTGACCCCGCGGTACCGGCTGCCGGAGACCACCCGCAGCGCCGACCGGCTCTGCCGTCAGGCGCTGCCCGCCGCGCCGTGAGATGTGCCGGCGGCCTTCCCGGCCCGGCCGGCGCACGGCGTAATGCGGCGCACATTCGGTGCGCTCAATCACGCGGGGTTGTCCGGCGCCGGTAGTAACCTGACCGGCGGACCCCGGCCGGGGAGGAATGCGAGGTGACCATGGCGGTACGTAGGCAGGCGACGCGGCTCGCGGCGGTCTGCGTGATGCTGGGCGGCCTGCTGGCCGTCGGCGCGTCGCCGGCCCTCGCCGACGGCGACTCGGTGCGGGTGCGCGCCGCGGACAGCTTCACCCCCGGCGGCTCGCCGGGGTCGGTGTCGGTGGAGGTGCGCAGACGCAGCGACGGCTGCGTCATGGTGCGCTCGACGCTCGGGCTGCGGCTCGACGGCCTCGCCGCCGACCAGGTCTCCGTGCAGTTCTCGACGGGCGGCCGCTGGTGGCCCGTGCCGACCGGCGGCGCCGGGGGCGTGGTGGCCACCCAGCAGGTCACGCCGGCGAACCCGACCCTGTGCAAGGGCAAGAGCGTGACGCTGCGCTACCGGCTGGCCTTCCGCCCCGGCGCCCCGGCCGGCCGGCTGACGGTGGTGGGCGAGGCGACGACCGCGCGCGGGCAGACCCTCGGCCGGGACGCCACGACGGCGCGGGTGGCGCAGGGGCGGCGTACGCCCAGCCCGTCGCCCACCCCGAGCCGCTCCCCGTCCCCGACCGTGGCCCCGACGGAGGAGGTGCCCACCGACGCCGGCCCGACCCTGGCCGCCGCGGGCGGGCAGGCCGGCCAGGCCAGCACGGTCGCCGCCGAGGAGGGCTCCGGGGGCATCTCCCTGTACATGCTCCTCGGCCTCGGCCTCGTCGTGGTGGGCGCCGGCCTGATCGTGCTGCTGGTCCGCCGGTCCCGCGTCGAGCGCGAGCCGGCCGATGGCGCCCATCCCGGCCTGCCGCAGCCACGCCAACCCGGCGGCACCACCTACCGGGCGGGGGCCGGGGCGCCGCCGTACGCCGGTGGGGCGCCGTCCGGCGGCGTGTACGGCCGGCCGGCCGCGGGCCCGTCCGGCTCCGTGTACGGCTCGCGGCCGGACGCGCCGGCCAGCCCGCCGGCCGGCGGGGGCGGCTACGGCGGCACCACGTATCCGGCGCAGGCCGGCCCGGTCTCCGGGCCACCGGCCGCCCCGCCCGCGCCCGGCGACGCGACGACGATCATGCCCCGGCTGCCCGACTGATCCGGGCGGCGCCGGGACGCTCCGATACGCTCAGGTGCGTTGACGACCTGCGGCCAAGGAGCGAAACCGGTGTCTGAACTGTCCCAGATCGTGAAGGCGTACGACGTCCGAGGGACGGTGCCGGACCAGTGGGACGAGCGGACGGCCGAGGCGTTGGGGGCCGCCTTCACCCAGGTGCTCGCCGCCATCGGCGAGCCCGGCGACGCCGTCCTGATCGCGCACGACATGCGGGCCAGCGGCCCGGGGCTGGCCGAGGCGTTCGCCGCCGGCGTGCGGGCCGAGGGGCGCTCCGTCATCGAGTTGGGCCTCTGCTCCACCGACATGCTCTACTACGCCTCCGGCACCCTCGGGCTGCCCGGCGCGATGTTCACCGCCAGCCACAACCCGGCCAAGTACAACGGCATCAAGATGTGCCGCGCCGGTGCCCGCCCGATCGGCCAGGACAGCGGCCTGGCCGACATCCGGGACCGGGCGCAGGCGATGCTCGACTCCGGCGCGCGCCGGCCGGCCGGCGAGCCGACCCGGCCGGCGCGGCGGCGGGACCTGCGCCCCGAGTACGCCGCCCACCTGCGCGGACTGGTCGACCTCACCGGCATCCGGCCGCTGAAGGTCGTCGTCGACGCCGGCAACGGGATGGGCGGCTGGACGGTGCCCAGCGTGCTCGGCGACGCCGTGCTGTCCGCGCTGCCGCTGGAGATCGTCCCGCTCTACTTCGAACTCGACGGCACGTTCCCCAACCACGAGGCCAACCCGCTGGACCCGGCGAACCTGGTCGACCTCCAGCGCGCGGTCCGGGAGCACGGCGCCGACCTGGGGCTGGCCTTCGACGGCGACGCGGACCGCTGCTTCGTGGTGGACGAGCGCGGCGAGCCCGTCTCCCCGTCGGCCATCACCGCGCTGGTGGCGGTCCGCGAGCTGGCGAAGTACCCGGGCGCCACGGTGATCCACAACCCGATCACCTCGCGCGCCGTGCCGGAGATCGTCCGCGAGCACGGCGGCGAGCCCGTGGTGGCCCGCGTGGGCCACTCCTTCATCAAGGCCGAGATGGCGCGGACCAACGCCATCTTCGGCGGGGAGCACTCGGCCCACTACTACTTCCGGGACTTCTGGTTCGCCGACACCGGCATGCTGGCCGCCATGCACACCCTCGCCGCGCTCGGTGAGCAGGACCTGCCGCTGTCCGAGTTGGCCGCCGGGTACGAGCGTTACGTCGCCTCCGGCGAGATCAACTCGACCGTGCCGGACCAGGCGGCGAAGGTCGCCGAGGTGCGGGCCGCGTACCCGGAGGCGGAGGCCGACGAGCTGGACGGGCTCACCCTGTCCTTCCCCGACGGCGCGTGGTTCAACCTGCGCGCCAGCAACACCGAGCCGCTGCTGCGGCTCAACGTCGAGGCCCCGACCGCGGAGCGGATGGCCACGCTCCGCGACGAGGTGCTCGACCGGGTTCGCCGTTAAGATCGCCTGCGCCGGTCGGCACCGCCGGCCGCCGACCCGCACCCGTGGAAGGAGCCGCGCCGTGGCCCTGGACCCGCAGTTGCTCGAGATTCTCGCCTGCCCGGACACACACCACGCCCCGCTGGACTACGACGCCCAGGCGCAGACCCTGACCTGCACCGAGTGCGGGCGGATCTTCGAGGTGCGCGACGACGTCCCGGTGCTGCTGCTCGACGAGGCGCGCGGCGGACCCGCGCAGCAGCGATGATGGAGGGCACGGCCGGGGTCAGCGGGCACCGGCACGCCGACGAGTCCCTGCTGGACGACGCGGACGCCCTCGCCGAGCGCGACCCGGGCGGCATGCTGCGGTTCACCGCCTCCGCCGGGGCGCAGGTGCGGGAGTCCGCGGCCCTGGCGGCCGAGGCCAACCTGTCCGTGCTCGCCGACGAGGGCCGGCCGCGGGCGGTCGTCATCGCCGGCATCGGCACCGCCGGGCGTACCGGGGACGTGCTGGCCACCGTCGCCGGGCCGCGCTGCCCGGTGCCGGTCATCCCGCACCGCAGCGCCGGCGTGCCCGGCTGGGTGGGCTCCGCCGACGTGGTCATCGCGGTCAGCGCGTCGGGTCGCAGCCCCGAGGCGCTCGGCGCCGCCGAGGCCGCCCACCGGCGGGGCGCCCGGCTGGTCGCCGTCGGCGCGCCGGACTCGCAGTTGCAGTCGGTGGCCGAGCGGGCCCGGGCGCCGTTCATCCCGGTGCCCCGGCGCGCGCCGGCCCGGGCCAGCCTGTGGGCGCTCACCGTGCCGGTCCTGCTCGCCGGCCGTACGCTCGGGCTCGTGAAGGTCAACGAGGCGGACCTCGCCGAGACGGCGGCGCGGCTCGACGCGGACGCCGACCGGTGCCGCCCCACCGCCGAGTCCTTCGTCAACCCCGCGAAGTCGCTGGCCCTCGGGCTGGCCGGCTCGATCCCGATCGTCTGGGGCTCGTCGCCGCTGGCCACCGTGGCGGCCCGCCGGTTCGGCGACACCCTGTCGGCCAACGCCCGCTACCCGGTCGTCAGCGGGGCGCTCGGCGAGGCCGGCCGGGGCCGCGTCGGCCTGCTCGACGGGGTCTTCGGCGGGCTCGCCGAGGGGGAGCGGGACATCTTCGCCGACCCGGGCGAGGCCGACGAGGCCGCCACCCGGCTGCGGGTGGTGCTGCTGCGCGACGGCGGCCTCAACCCCGAGGACGACGCCGACGAGCCCCTCGCCGTCGAGGAACGCCGGGCCGACGCCGTGCAGACGCTCGCCGAGCGGCGCGGGGTGCGCTGCGACGTCGTCACCGCCGAGGGCGGCTCCGCGCTGGAGCGGCTCGCCTCGCTGACGGCGGTGCCGGACTTCGCCGCCGTCTACCTCGCCCTGGCACACGGACTGGACCCGATGGCGGTACCGGCCATCACCGAGATGAAGGAGCTGGCCAACCAGTGAGCGCCAACGGCGGCACCAAGGCGATCGTCGCGGCCCTGCTGGCGAACGTCGGGATCGCGGTCACGAAGTTCGTCGCGTTCCTGCTGACGGGCTCCTCGTCGATGCTGGCCGAGTCGATCCACTCCGTGGCCGACTCGGGCAACCAGGGCCTGCTGCTGCTCGGCGGGCGCCGGGCGAAGCGCACCGCCACCGCGGAGCACCCCTTCGGGTACGGGCGGGAGCGCTACATCTACGCGTTCATCGTCGCGATCGTGCTGTTCAGCGTCGGTGGCCTGTTCGCGCTGTACGAGGCGTACCACAAGTGGTCGCACCCGGAGGCGATCACCAGCTGGCAGTGGGTGCCGGTCACCGTCCTGGTGGTGGCGATCGTGATGGAGAGCTTCTCCTTCCACACCGCCATCAAGGAGTCCAACCACATCCGCGGCAGCCAGTCCTGGGTGCACTTCGTCCGCCGGGCGAAGGCGCCCGAGCTGCCGGTGGTGCTGCTGGAGGACCTCGGCGCCCTGGTCGGCCTGGTGTTCGCGCTCTTCGGCGTCGGGATGACCCTCGCCACCGGCAACGGCATGTGGGACGCCCTCGGCACCGGAATGATCGGCGTCCTGCTGGTGACCATCGCGTTCATCCTGGCGGTCGAGACCAAGAGCCTGCTGCTCGGCGAGGGCGCCGAGTCGAAGGACGTGGCCGCGATCGAGCAGGCGGTCACCGCCGGTCCCGAGGTCGAGCGGATCATCCACATGAAGACGCTCTACCTGGGCCCGGAGGAGCTGATGGTGGCCGCGAAGGTCGCGGTGCCGCCGTGCGAGAGCGCGGAGAACCTGGCCCGGGGGATCAACGCGGTGGAGGCGCGGATCCGCGCGGCCGTGCCGATCGCGCGGGTGATCTACCTGGAGCCGGACATCTGGTCGGCCGCCGCAGCGCAGGCCGGCACGGGCGCCGCGGCGCACACGCAGCCGGAGGGCGTGGGCGGCGCGCCGGGCGACGCAGCCGACCAGGCCGGGAGCTGACATGGAGCTGCTGCACGGACCGATCCGGGACTACGCCTGGGGCTCACGCACGGCGATCGCCGAGTTGCAGGGGCGCCCGACGCCCAGCGCCGGCCCGGAGGCCGAGCTGTGGCTGGGCGCCCACCCGGGTGCCCCGGCCACCGTCCGCCGGGGCGACGAAGCGGTGAGCCTGGTCGACCTGCTGGCCGCCGAGCCGGGGCACTGGCTCGGCGGGCGGCTCGTCGAGCGGTTCGGCCCGCGGCTGCCGTTCCTGCTCAAGGTGCTCGCCGCCGACGCGCCGCTGAGCCTCCAGGCCCACCCGGACGCCGAGCAGGCCCGCGCGGGGTACGCCGCCGACGCCGCCCGGCCCGAGGGGCGGCGCAACTACGCCGACCCGCACCACAAGCCGGAACTGCTGGTCGCGCTGTCGCCGTTCGACGCCCTGTGCGGATTCCGCGATCCGTTGGAGTCGGCCGACGTGCTTGCCGCGTTCGGCGTACCGGCGCTGGAGCCCGTGGTGGGGGCGTTGCGCGGCGGCCCGGCGGGGCTGCGCGAGGCCGTACGGCTGCTGCTGAGCTGGCCCGTGGCGGAGCGGGCGGGCCTGGTGTCGGCCGTGATAGCAGCCGATGTCGACGGCCCGGACGCGGCACTGGCCCGGGACCTCGCCGCCCGCTACCCGGCTGACCCGGGGGTGCTGGTGGCGCTGCTGCTCAACCACGTCCGGCTCGCGCCCGGGGAGGCGATCTGGATGCCGGCCGGCAACCTGCACGCCTACCTGCGCGGCACGGGCGTGGAGATCATGGCCGCGAGCGACAACGTGCTGCGCGGCGGGCTGACCCCGAAGCGGGTGGACGTCGACGAGTTGCTGCGGGTGCTGCGCTTCGAGGTGCTCGACGACCCGGTGGTCGCGCCGCTGCCCGTGGCGCCGGGAGTGGTCCGCTGGCCGGCGCCGGTCGAGGACTTCGCCCTGTACGGGGTGCGGGTGGCGGACCCGGGAACGCCGGTCCGGCTGGCGGTGCCGGGGCCGCGCGTGGTGCTCTGCGGCTCCGGGCGGCTCTCGGTGGACGACGGCACGGGCCCGCTGACCCTCGCCGCCGGGCAGGCCGCGATCGGCCCCGCCGACGCCGGCCCGCTCCTTCTCGCCGGCGCGGGCGAGGCGTACGTGGCGACGGTCGCCCTGACCTGACGGCTACCCGTCGGCGGGTCCGCTCGGATGGCGGGCCCGGACGGGACGGCCGATCGAGCGCCCGTTCGGGTGCCCCGGCGGGTGTCGGCACGCGGGCCGAACGTCTCCCGACACGAAGAGCTGGCGGCCGTCCGAGCCCGACGCAAGTCGGGAATTCCCGGAATAGCTTGACGTGGTGTTGGCGGAGTGTGACTCTATGGGTGCGCAGCGTTATCGCGACGAAGGTCCGAGAGCGCGCGGGGAACCAAACCGGGGGGATGCGCGGGGCGGCCGGCCGGTGGACGGGAAGTCCGTTCACCGCCGACCGCCCCGTGCGCTGTCCGCCTCCGCGCGTAATGTGGAAGGTCGCGCAGCACTTCGTCCGACAGGAGCTTCCATGACCAGCACCCTCCCGGCGGCCACCAGCGGCAAGTCGTCCGAGGCACGGCCGAGCACCCTCGCCGAGGGCGACTACAAGGTGGCGGATCTGTCTCTCGCCGAGTTCGGGCGCAAGGAGATCCGGCTCGCCGAGCACGAGATGCCGGGCCTGATGGCGATCCGCCGCGAGTTCGCCGAGGCGCAGCCCCTGCGGGGCGCCCGGATCACGGGCTCGCTGCACATGACGATCCAGACCGCCGTGCTGATCGAGACCCTGGTGGCGCTCGGCGCGCAGGTCCGCTGGGCGTCCTGCAACATCTTCTCCACCCAGGACCACGCCGCCGCCGCGGTCGTCGTCGGCCCCGACGGCACCCCGGAGGCCCCGGCCGGCGTCCCGGTCTACGCCTGGAAGGGCGAGACCCTCCAGGAGTACTGGTGGTGCACCGAAAGGGCTCTGATGTGGCCCGACGACTCCGCTGGCACTGCCGGCGGGGCCGGCGGTGGCCCCAACATGATCCTCGACGACGGCGGCGACGCCACGCTGCTCGTCCACAAGGGATCCGAGTTCGAGAAGGCCGGAGTCGTCCCGCCGGTCGAGTCCGCCGACTCGGAGGAGTACGCGGTCATCCTCGAGCTGCTGCACCGCTCGCTCGCCGAGGACGGCCAGCGCTGGACCCGGATCGCCGGCGGCATCAAGGGCGTGACCGAGGAGACCACCACCGGCGTGCACCGGCTCTACGAGATGCACCGCGCCGGCACCCTGCTCTTCCCGGCCATCAACGTCAACGACTCGGTGACCAAGAGCAAGTTCGACAACAAGTACGGCTGCCGCCACTCCCTGATCGACGGCATCAACCGGGCCACCGACGTGCTCATCGGCGGCAAGATGGCGGTCGTGCTCGGCTACGGCGACGTGGGCAAGGGCTGCGCCGAGTCGCTGCGCGGCCAGGGCGCCCGGGTCGTGGTGACCGAGGTCGACCCGATCTGCGCCCTGCAGGCGGCGATGGACGGCTACCAGGTCTCCACGCTGGACGACGTGGTCGAGCAGGCCGACATCTTCATCACCGCCACGGGCTGCTTCGACGTCATCACCAACGAGCACATGGCCCGGATGAAGCACCAGGCCATCGTCGGCAACATCGGCCACTTCGACAACGAGATCGACATGGCCGGCCTGGCCAAGCGGTCCGACGTCACCCGGGAGAACATCAAGCCGCAGGTCGACCTCTGGAAGTTCGACGACGGCCACACCATCATCGTGCTGTCCGAGGGTCGCCTGCTGAACCTGGGCAACGCCACCGGCCACCCGAGCTTCGTGATGTCGAACTCGTTCGCCAACCAGACGATCGCCCAGATCGAGCTGTTCACCAAGACCGACGAGTACCCGGTCGGCGTCTACGTGCTGCCGAAGCACCTGGACGAGAAGGTCGCCCGGCTGCACCTCGACGCGCTCGGCGCGAAGCTGAGCACGCTGACCAAGGAGCAGGCCGCCTACCTGGGCGTCCCGCAGGAGGGCCCGTTCAAGCCGGAGCACTACCGCTACTGAGTCACCCCGAAGGGGCCCGGGTCGATGATCGACCCGGGCCCCTTCGCGTGTGCGGGGGACCCGGATGCGCGGGTGAGATTGCCGGGAACGACTTGACGGGACGCTGGATGAGGGGGAAGGTATGGCTGCCCTAACTTAAACAAAGGCATGCCTAAGTGATCACGGAGTCCTGATGTTCGCCACGTACCTGATCGGCCTGCGGGAGGGGCTGGAGGCCACCCTCGTGGTGAGCATCCTGGTTGCCTTCCTCGTGAAGTCGCAGCGTCGGGAGCGGCTGCCCCAGGTCTGGGTCGGGGTCGGTGCCGCCGTGGCGCTCTCCGTGCTGTTCGGCTGGCTGATCGAGTACACCTCGACCTCCCTGCTGGCCGACAGCGGGGACCGGGAGCTGTTCGAGGCGGTCACCTCCGTCGCGGCGGTCGTCTTCGTCACCTGGATGATCTTCTGGATGCGCAGGGCCGCCCGGACGATCGCCGGCGAGCTGCGCGGCAGGTTGACCGAGGCGCTGGCCGTCGGCTCCCTCGCGGTGGCCGGCATGGCCTTCCTCTCGGTGGTCCGCGAGGGCCTGGAGACGGCCCTGATCTTCTACTCCGCGGCGCAGGGCGCCGCCGCGGACAGCGGCCCGCTGCTGGCCCTGGTCGGCGGCATCGCCACCGCGGTGGCGGTCGGCGTGGGCCTGTACTTCAGCGCCCTGAAGATCAACCTTTCGATGTTCTTCACCTGGACCGGCGCGCTGCTGATCCTGGTCGCCGCCGGCATCCTCAAGTACGGCGTGCACGACTTCCAGGAGGCCGCCGTCCTGCCCGGCCTGCACGA
The DNA here is from genome assembly GCF_039871625.1 of Micromonospora sp. B11E3. NCBI lineage: Bacteria > Bacillati > Actinomycetota > Actinomycetes > Micromonosporales > Micromonosporaceae > Micromonospora > Micromonospora sp. B11E3. Next base: position 12,507 of record NZ_JBDPMC010000093.1, read on the forward strand.
CCTGGCGTTCGACATCACCGCGGTCCTCGACCCGGGCACCTGGTACGCCGCCCTGCTCGCCGGGATGTTCAACATCACCCCCGCGCCGAGCCTGCTGGAGACGGTCGCCTGGGTCGCGTACGCCGTGCCGGTGCTGCTGCTCTTCCTGCGCCGGTCCGCCTCGCCGGCCCGGCCCACCCCGACCGCCGCCAACCAGTCCACCACCGGGAGCGGGCCGCTGCCCGCGTCGCCGCGCGCCTGACCTGACGAGGAGAAACACCTGATGCGTACCACCCGCTTCGTGGTGCTCGCCGCCGCCGGCGTGCTGGCCACCACCGGCGTCGCCGCCTGCGGCGGCGGGAAGGACTCCGACGCCGGGGCGGCCGACGGTGGCGTGATCACCGTGCAGGCCACCGACACCGCCTGCGAGGTCGGCCGCACCGAGCTGGAGGCCGGCCAGACCACGTTCAAGGTGACCAACTCCGGCGCCAAGGTCACCGAGTTCTACGTGTACGCCGCGGGCGACCGGGTGCTGGGCGAGGTGGAGAACATCGCCCCCGGGCTCAGCCGCGAGCTGCGGGTCGAGCTGCCGGCCGGGACGTACGAGACGGCCTGCAAGCCCGGGATGAGCGGCAAGGGCATCCGGGGCGCGCTGAAGGTCAGCGGCACCGCCGCGACCGTCGCCCCCGACGCCGCGCTCGCCGACGCGACCGCGAGCTATCAGCGGTACGTCAACAGCCAGACCGCCGCGCTGCTGACGAAGACCGAGGAGTTCGTGGCCGCCGTCAAGGCCGGCGACGTGGCCAGGGCCAAGGCGCTGTACCCGGTGGCCCGCACCTACTGGGAGCGGATCGAGCCGGTCGCGGAGAGCTTCGGCGACCTCGACCCGAAGATCGACGGTCGGGAGGAGGTCGTCGAGGAGGGCATGGAGTTCACCGGCTTCCACCGGATCGAGAAGGACCTCTGGACGACCGGCGACGTCAGCAAGGACGGCCCGATCGCCGACCAGCTGCTCACCGACGTCAAGGCCATCGTGGCGAAGGCGAACGCGGAGAAGCTCACCCCGCTGCAACTCGCCAACGGCGCCAAGGCGCTGCTCGACGAGGTCGCCAGCGGAAAGATCACCGGCGAGGAGGAGCGGTACTCGCACACCGACCTCTGGGACTTCAACGCCAACCTGGAGGGCTCGAAGGCCGCGATCGCCGCGCTCCGCCCGGCGTTGGAGCAGCGCGCGCCCGAGCTGGTCGGCACGCTCGACCGCGAGTTCGCCAACGTGGAGACCACGCTCGGCAGGCACCGCGACGGCGACGGGTGGAAGCTGCACACGGCGCTGAGCAAGGCGGAGCTGAAGGAGCTGTCGGACCGCATCAACGCGCTGGCCGAGCCGGTCAGCAAGGTGGCCGCCGCCGTCGCCCGGTGACGACCGGCCCGACGGGATTCCACGGAGCGAGGGGAAACGGCATGACCGGGAACATGTCCCGACGGCGGGCGATCACGCTCGCCGGGGCCGGCGTCGCCGGGGCGGCCGGCGTCGCCGCCGGCGCGGGCGCGCTGCTGCGGGGCCCGGCGGACCACGCCTCGGCCGACCCGGGCGCGGCGGCCGGCGCCGTGCCGTTCCATGGCGAGCACCAGGCGGGCATCACCACCCCGGCCCAGGACCGGCTGCACTTCGTCGCGTTCGACGTGGTCACGAAGGACCGGGCGCGCCTCGTCGAGCTGCTCCAGGAGTGGACGGCCGCCGCCGCCCGGATGACCGCCGGGAAGGACGCCGGCGTGTTCGGCGCGGTCGGCGGCGTGCCGGAGGCCCCGCCGGACGACACCGGCGAGGCGCTCGGGCTGCCCCCGTCGCAGCTCACCCTCACCGTCGGCTTCGGCCCGACGCTGTTCCGCGACGCGCAGGGCAGGGACCGGTTCGGCATCGCCGGCCGGCGCCCGCCCGCCCTGGCCGACCTGCCGCACTTCGCCGGGGACGCGCTGCGGCCGGAGATCTCCGGCGGCGACCTCTGCGTCCAGGCGTGCGCGAACGACCCGCAGGTGGCCGTCCACGCCATCCGCAACCTGGCCCGGATCGGGATGGGCGTGGTGAGCGTGCGCTGGTCCCAGCTCGGCTTCGGGCGTACGTCGTCGACCTCCCGCGACCAGGCGACCCCGCGCAACCTGTTCGGTTTCAAGGACGGCACCGCCAACCTGAAGGCCGAGGACGCGGGGCTGCTGCGCGACCAGCTCTGGGTCCAGCCGGAGGACGGGCCGGACTGGATGACCGGCGGGTCGTACCTGGTCACCCGGAAGATCCGGATGCTGATCGAGACCTGGGACCGCAGCCCGCTGGCGGAGCAGGAGCAGATCGTCGGGCGGACCAAGGGCACCGGCGCGCCGCTGGGCGGGGCCGGCGAGTTCGACGAGCCCGACTTCGCCGCCAGGGGCGACGGCGGCCAGCCGGTGATCGCCGACTCGGCGCACGTCCGGCTCGCCCACCCCGCGCAGAACGACGGCGCGCGCCTGCTGCGCCGCGGCTACAACTTCGTCGACGGCTCGGACGGGCTGGGCCGGCTCGACGCCGGGCTCTTCTTCATCGCCTACCAGCGCGACCCGCGCCGGCAGTTCGTGCCGATCCAGACCCGGCTGTCCCGCCAGGACGCGATGAACGAATACCTGCGGCACGTCTCCAGCGGCCTGTTCGCCTGCCCGCCGGGCGTGCGCGACGGCGGCGACCACTGGGGTCGGGCGCTCTTCGCCTGACCCGGCGGCCCCGCGTGCCGTCCTGACCCGGCGCGTGCGGTGCTGGCCGGGCGAGTGCGGTGCTGACCCGGCGCGTGCGGTGCTGGCCGGGCGAGTGCGGTGCTGATCCGGCCCGTGCGGTGCTGGCCGGGCGAGTGCGGTGCTGATCCGGCCCGTGCGGTGCTGGCCGGCCGCGTGCCGCCCTGGTCGGGCGGGGTGACGGTGGGGCGGGCGCGTCAGTCCCCGGGGCGGGCGGACGGGACGGCGGGGCGCAGCGTCGTGCCGGCGGACCGGACCGGTGCGCCGTCCGGCGGCGTCGGCCCCAGTTCGGGCCAGAGCGCCGCGGTGAGCGTCCGGGCCCGGTGCAGCCGGTGGGTCGCCCGGCGATGCCGCTCGGCCAGCACCGTGGCCAGGCAGACCCCCTCCGGTACGCCGGGCGGGGGCGGCGGGGCCGTCACGGCGGCCACCTCGGCCCACAGCGTGTGGGCCAGCCGGGACCGGGCCGGTTCGGCGAACCGGTGCGCCCGGGTCACGTACTGCCGCACGGCCAGCGCGAGGCCGTCGTCGAGCCGGGTGAGGTCCAGCGCGTACGCCCAGCCGGCCAGCGCCGGCGCCAGCAGCGGCGCGGGCCGCCACTCGGCGGCCGGGCGGACGTGCACCACCATCGTGCCGGCGACCAGGTCGCCGAGCCGCCGGCCGCGCCGGTCGGTCACCATCACGGTCACGCTCGCCGCCCAACTCAGCAGGGGCAGCACCAGGCCGGGCCACTCCACGGCCACCCCGACCAGGGCCCGGATCAGCGACTGCCGCAGCCCCACCGGCCCCCCGTCGGCCCGGACCACCCGGAGCCCGACGGCCCGCTTGCCCGGTGTCCGGCCGTCGGCGAACCGCTCCCACAGCACCGGGTAGCCGACCAGCACGCAGATCACCCCGACGGTCTGGAACGCGCTGCCCAACGCCGCGTCGGCGACCTCGGCGGGAAGCACGTTCGCCAGCGCCGCCAGACAGAGCGCCAGGACCACGGCGAGGGCGGCCTGCGGCACGAGGTCGAGCAGCAGCGCCAGCACCCGGGAGCCGATCCGGGCGGCCCGTACGTCGAGCTCCACGGCCTCGCCGCTGATCAGGCCGGCGTCGGCCCCGGACGCGCCGGGGGCCGCGGGTGCCGGTGGTTGCGCGCTCACCCGCACAGTGAACACTATGGGTCGCCGGACGGGGGAGGACGTGTGGATCTCGACGCGTACGTCGCCGAGCATCGCGGCGAGTGGCGGCGGCTGGAGGAACTGTCCGGCCGGCGCAGGCTCTCCGCCGCCGAGGTGGACGAGTTGGTGGCGCTCTACCAGCGGGCGGCCACCCACCTGTCGGTGCTGCGCAGCCGCGCGCCCGAGCCGGTGCTGGTCGCCCGGCTCTCCCAACTCGTGCTGCGGGCCCGGGGCCGGATCACCGGCCGGCCCCGGCCGTCCTGGGCGGCTGTCGGGCGGTTCCTGCTCGTCGGCTTCCCCGGCGCGGTCTACCGCGCCTGGCCGTGGTGGTGCGCCGTGGCGACCGGGTTCAGCCTGCTCAGCGGCTTCCTCATCTGGTACGTCGCCGGCCACCCGGACACCGCCGCCGCGTTCATCGGCGAGGAGGCTGCCGCCGAGCTGGTGCGCTCGGGCTTCGCGGGCTACTACACGGAGTTCTCCGCGCCGACGTTCGCCTTCCACCTGTGGACGCACAACGCCTGGATCGCCGCGCAGTGCCTCGCGTCGGGCGTGCTCGTCGTACCGGTGTTCTGGCTGCTCTGGCAGAACGCGCTCAACGTCGGCGTGGTCGGCGGGGTGATGGTCTCCTACGGCCGTGCGGACGTGTTCTTCGGCCTGATCACCCCGCACGGCCTGCTGGAACTGACCGGGGTCTTCGTGGCGGCCGGGGTCGGGCTGCGCACCGCGTGGGCGTGGATCGCCCCGCCGCCCCGGCTCAGCCGGGGGCAGGCGGTGGCCGAGGCCGGGCGCTCGGCCATCCTGGCCGCCCTCGGCCTGGTCGGCGTGTTCGCGGTCTCCGCCGTCCTGGAGGCGTTCGTCACCCCCGCCCCGGTGCCCCTGGCGGCCCGGATCGCCGCCGGCGCCGCGGTCTGGCTCGCCTTCCTGGCCTACGTCGTCGTGTTCGGCCGCCGCGCCGCGGCCCAAGTCGGTGATGCCGCCGCGCCGCGGCCCTAGCGCCACGCTGGTTCCGCCGCGCCGCGGCCCGAGCACCCGCTGGTTCCGCCGCGCCGCGGCCCGAGCACCCGCTGGTCCCGCCGCGCCGCGGCCCGAGCACCCGCTGGTCCCGCCGCGCCGCGGCCCGAGTGCCCCGCTGGTCCCGCTGTGCCGGCCGGGTCAGAGCTGACCCAGGGCCTTGAGGCGGAGGTAGGCGTCGGCGACGGCGGGGGCGAGCCGGTCGGCGGTGGCGTCGACCACCGTGACGCCGTGGCGGCCCAGGGCGGCGCGGACGCGTTCGCGTTCGGCCAGGGCCCGCCAGGCGACCGCCGCGGCGTACGGGTCGCCCGGGCGGGTCGGCGCGGCCGTGGTGAGCGTCGTGAGCACCGGGTCGTGGGTCGCGGCGACGACCACCCGGTGCCGGGCCGCCAGCCGGGGCAGCACCGGCAGCAGGCCCTCGCCGAGCGCACCCGGCTCCAGCGCGGTGAACAGCACCAGCAGGCTGCGCCGCCGCTCCCGGCGCAGCACCTCGCCGGCGATCAGCCCGAAGTCGGTCTCCACCAGCGCCGGCTGCAGCGGTGCCACCGCGTCGACCAGCCGGGCCAGCAGCGCCGGGCGGCCGGCGCCGGTGACCGTCGCCCGGACCACGGCGTCGGCGGCGATCAGGTCCACCCGGTCGCCCGCGCGGGCCGCCAGCGCGGTGAGCAGCAGCGCGGCGTCGATACAGGTGTCCAGCCGCGGCTCGTCGCCCATGCGTACCGCCGAGGTGCGCCCCGTGTCCAGGACGCAGACCAGCCGCCGGTCCCGCTCCGGCCGCCAGGTGCGCACCAGCACGTCCGCGCGGCGCGCGCTGGCCCGCCAGTCGATCGACCGGACGTCGTCGCCGACCAGGTACTCGCGCAGCGTGTCGAACTCGGTGCCCTCGCCCCTGCCCCGGGCCACCTGGCTGCCCTGGATCACCCGCAGCCGGGCCAGCCGCTCGGGCAGGTGCCGGCGCGAGTCGAACCGGGGCAGTACGCGCAGCGTCCACGGCGGGGTGGCGGGACGCCCGGAGCGCTGCCGGAACGCCAGCCGCAGCGGACCGAACGAGCGGACCGTCACGACCGCCGCCGGCCGGTCGCCGCGCCGCAGCGGGGTGAGCCGGGTGGGCAGCTCGACCGTGCCGCCCGGCTCGACGCGGACGAGGCGCCCCGGCGGCAGGTCCGGCCGCGCCCCGGCCGACGGCACCCAGTCGTCCCGGACCTGGGCGCGTAGCGTACGGGCGGAGGCGTTGGTCAGGCGCAGGGTGACGGTGGCGGTGCCGCCGAGCCGGACGCGTCGGTCCCCGTACCGGTCGACGGCCAGTTCGCCGGGCGGCGCGGCGAACGCCCGGTCGACCGCGGTCAGGGCGAGCACGGCGACGGTCATCACCACCATCGCGACGAACGGCGCCGGCCACAGCGGCAGGGTCGTCGCGCCCGCCGCCAGCAGCGCGCCCGCCCGCCAGGTCATCGGGGCGTCGGCACGGTGGTCAGCACCGCGTCCAGCACCGTGTCCACCGCGACCCCCTCCAGCTCCACCTCCGGGCGCAGCCGCAGCCGGTGCCGCAGGGTCGGGCGGGCCACGGCCTTCACGTCGTCCGGGACGACGTGGTCGCGGCCGGCCAGCCAGGCCCACGCCTTCGCCGTGCCGAGCAGGGCGGTGGCGCCCCGGGGCGACGCCCCCAGCTCCAGCGCCGGCGCGGCCCGGGTGGCCCGGCACAGGTCCACGATGTAGCCGAGGACCGCGTCGGCCACGTACACCCGACCCACCGCCGCCCGGGCCGCGGCCAGGTCGGCGGGACCGGCCACCGGCCGTACGCCCGCTGCGGCCAGGTCGCGCGGGTCGAAACCGGCGTGGTGCGCCCGCAGCACGCCCAGCTCCTCGTCCCGGGTGGGCAGCGGCACGGTCAGCTTGAGCAGGAACCGGTCGAGCTGCGCCTCCGGCAGCGGGTACGTGCCCTCGTACTCGACCGGGTTCTGGGTGGCGGCGACGATGAACGGGTCGGGCAGCCCACGCCGCTCTCCCTCCACCGACACCTGCCGTTCCTCCATCACCTCCAGCAGCGCCGACTGGGTCTTCGGCGGCGTCCGGTTGATCTCGTCGGCGAGCAGCAGGTTGGTGAAGACCGGGCCCTCGCGGAAGGTGAACGCGGCGGTACGCGGGTCGAAGATCAGCGACCCGGTGACGTCGCCGGGCATCAGGTCCGGGGTGAACTGCACCCGCTTGCTGGTCAGGTCGAGGGCGGCGGCGACCGTCCGGACCAGCAGCGTCTTGGCCACCCCCGGCACGCCCTCCAGCAGCACGTGGCCCCGGCAGAGCAGGGCGATCACCAGGCCGGTGACCACCGCGTCCTGGCCGACGACCGCCCGGGCCACCTCGGCCCGCAACCGGTGCAGGGCGGCGCGGGCGTCGTCCGGGCCGGTGGTCGGGGACTCGGCGGTTCCGGCGGGTCGGGTCACCGGGGCTCCTCCTTCGGCGGGGCGGTACGGGGTCGGGGGGCGACGGTCGGGCGGTCGGGCCGTGGGCCGGGGCCCGGCGGGTCGGCCGGTCCGGCGTCGGGGCCCGTCGGGTCGGCGACGGGGACGTGCCCGGGGTCGCTCCGCTCGACGACGGTACGGGTCAGCCGGTCCAGCGACCGGGCCAGGTCGAGCAGCTCCCGGTCGCTGGTCGGCTCCCCGCCGTACAGCAGGTCGTGGGCCTGCGCGACGGTGCCGCTGGCGCGGGCGGCGACCGCGCCGGCGACCTCGGTGGTCGGCGTTTCCGCCGGCAGGTTCAGCCGGGGCAGCAGCCGGGCCAGGGCGGCGGACCGCAGGGTACGGGCGGCCGGACCCCGGGCGCGGGCCCGCTGGTAGAGCCGGGCCCGGCCGAGCACCGTCTCCGCGGAGCGGACGGTCACCGGCAGCGGCTCCGACACGGGCGGGCCGAGCCGGCGGGCCCGCCAGAGCACCAGCAGCAGCGCCGCGAGGGCGAGCTGGGCCAGCAGCGCCCAGAACCAGGCGGGGAACGCGGCCCAGAGCGGGTTCGGCGGGGGACCGTCGTCGTCGGCGGACCTCTCCGGGCCCCGGTCGCCGGTGTCGGCGTTCCCCGGGCCGCCCACTCCCTCGTCGCCGCCGGCCGGGCCGCCCACCCCCTCGTCGGCGGTCCCGTCGCCCCAGCCCGTGGAGCCGCCGGGGGCGGGGGACCAGGCCGGCCCGCCCGAGTCGCCGTCGCCGAAGCTGGGCGCCGGGGCGGGGCCGTCCAGGTCGAGCCAGACGACCCGGCCGGACCCGCCGAGCAGCCCGGCGGCCAGCTCCCGGTTTCCGTGCTCGTCGATCCGGTCGTTGCGGAACGGGTCGCTGGCGCCGACCACCACCGTCTCGGCGGACGAGGGGACGCGGACCAGCCCGCCCGAGTAGCAGCGGTCGACGCGCCCCGCGGGCTGGTCGGGCGCCACGGCGTACCGCTGGCGCTCGGCCGCGGCGACGCCCGCGCGGGCCGCCTCGGGCAGCGGGCAGGCTCGCCCGTCGGCGTCGGGGCCGGCCGCCCGGGCGGCCCATCGCCGGCCGGTGGGGACCAGCGGCAGGCCGGCGGCCTCCAGCACCCGCCGGGGCGGGTCGACCAGCACCAGCCGGGTCCCGTCGGGCAGGTCGCCCAGCGCGCCGACGGTGTCCGGGTGCAGCAGCTCGGGCGCGGGCACGAACAGGGTCGCCGGGCCCGGCTCCGTGGCCAGCAGCGCCTGGAGGGTGTCGGTCTCCCGCCGCACGGTGACGCCCCGGGCGCGTAGCGCCTCGGCGAGCCGGCTGCCCCCGTCGGCGTCCGTGGCGACCGGGGAGAGGAGGCCCGGTTCGGCCGGGTCGGGCTGGTCCGCGGCGTGGGCGACCAGGGTGACCGTGACCAGCAGCGCGGCCACCCCGAACGGAACGGCGACCCGCCACCCCCGCCGCCCCGGCCGGAACAACCCGGCGGCGCGACTCCCCACCGCACCCCCCGCTGTGCTCACCACCGCGCACCGCCCTGGTGATCATGGAGTTGACCGTGTGACACGCCGAGCGCCGGACCGCCAACTCCATGATCAGGCGGAGGGACGTCCCGGTCGGCCT
>NZ_JBDPMC010000094.1:0-21191 GCF_039871625.1 Micromonospora sp. B11E3
ATGATGAGCCGGCCGAGCCGATACGTCGGAACGGGCAGCATCCCCGCCGCGTACTGCCGCCGCGCGGTCACATACGAGACACCGGTTGCCGCCGCCCACTCCTTCAAGTTCACGCCGACAACCATAAAACGCTAGATACCGCTAAAGACCATCGACACGCCAGCAGTTGTTAACCCCACTGTGCCGACCCGGCCGCCCCGGGGAGGACCGTGTTCACGGGCAGCGGATCTGCCGACGGCAGAAGCTCACTCCGCCAGGGCCGCGAGGATCTGCTCGCCGTACCGGGCCAGCTTGGCCTCGCCCACCCCGCTGATCCGGGACAGCTCGTCCAACGACGACGGCGGGTCGGCGGCGATCTGGCGCAGCGTCGCGTCGTGGAACACCACGTACGCGGGCACCCCCTGCTCCCGGGCGGTGGCGGCCCGCCAGGCGCGCAGCCGCTCGAACACCGGCTCGGCCGACGGGGGCAGCTCCACGGCGCCGCCGGCGGACGGGCGCGCCGCCTTCGCCGCCTTCGCCCTCGCCGGCCGGGCCGTCTCCCGGCGCATGGGCACCGACCGGCGGCGGCCCAGCACCTCGCCGCTGGTCTCGGTCAGCACCAGGGTGCCGTAGTCGCCCTCGACCGCGAGCAGGCCCTGGGCCAGCAGCTGCCGGACCACGCCCCGCCACTCGGCCTCGCTCAGCTCGGTGCCCACCCCGAACACGCTCAGCGAGTCGTGGCGGTGCTGGGCGACCTTCTCCGTACGCCGGCCGAGCAGGATGTCGACGCACTGCCCCGCGCCGAACTTCTGGTTGCGCTCCCGGTGCAGCCGCAGCACGGTCGACAGCAGCTTCTGCGCGGCGATCGTGCCGTCCCACGACTCCGGCGGGTCCAGGCAGGTGTCGCAGTTGCCGCAGGGCTCGCTGGCCTGCCCGAAGTAGCTCAGCAGGCGCACCCGGCGGCACTCCACGGTCTCGCAGAGGGCCAGCATGGCGTCGAGGTGGGCGGCGAGGACCCGCCGGTGCGCCGCGTCCCCCTCACTCGAGTCGATCATCTTGCGCTGCTGCACCACGTCCTGCAGCCCGTACGCCAGCCACGCCGTCGACGGCAGGCCGTCCCGGCCGGCGCGCCCGGTCTCCTGGTAGTAGCCCTCGACCGAGCGGGGCAGGTCGAGGTGGGCGACGAACCGCACGTCCGGCTTGTCGATGCCCATCCCGAACGCGATGGTGGCGACCATGACGAGGCCGTCCTCCCGCAGGAACCGCTGCTGGTGGGCGGCGCGGGTGGCCGCGTCCAGCCCGGCGTGGTACGGCAGCGCGGGGACGTCGTTGGCGACGAGGAACTCGGCCGTGCGGTCCACGGACGCCCGGGACAGGCAGTAGACGATGCCGGCGTCGCCCGGGTGCTCGGTGCGGATCAGGTCGAGCAGCTGCCGGCGCGGCTCCCGCTTCGACACGATCCGGTACTGGATGTTGGGCCGGTCGAAGCTGGCGACGAAGTGCCGGGCCCCGGTGAGGCCGAGCCGGGACGCGATCTCCCGGGCGGTCTCGGCGGTCGCGGTGGCGGTCAGCGCGATCCGCGGCACGGCCGGCCAGCGCTCGTGCAGCATCGACAGCGCCAGGTAGTCCGGGCGGAAGTCGTGGCCCCACTGCGCCACGCAGTGCGCCTCGTCGATGGCGAACAGGGCGATCCGGCCCCGGTCGAGCAGCCCGACGGTGGCCCGGCTGCCCAGCGCCTCGGGGGCCAGGTAGAGCAGGTCCAGCTCGCCGCCGAGGAATGCCGCCTCGACCCGCCGCCGGGCGTCCGGGTCGAGCGTGGAGTTGAGGAAGCCGGCCCGCACCCCGACGGCGGTCAGGGCGTCGACCTGGTCCTGCATCAGGGCGATCAGCGGCGACACGACCACGGCGACGCCGTCGCGCACCAGCGCCGGGATCTGGTAGCACAGCGACTTGCCGCCGCCGGTCGGCATCAGGACCAGGGCGTCGCCGCCGCCGACCACGTGGTCGATGATCTCCCGCTGCTCGCCCCGGAAGTCGTCGTAGCCGAAGACCCGCCGCAGCACGGCGAGCGGGGTCTGGACGATCGTGTCGGTGCCGGGGGCGAGGGTGTCGGTGCCGGAGGTCACCCGCGGAGTCTACGGGGCGTCACCGACACCTCCCGGCACGACGGCCGCCGAGCCGGCGACCGGGACGTCGATGGTGGGCGATACTGGGTTTGAACCAGTGACCTCTTCCGTGTCAAGGAAGCGCGCTCCCACTGCGCCAATCGCCCGCGGGATGCCGGAGGCGGCACGGCCGCGACTCCCGGCGACGGTCGGCCCCCGAGCGGGGGCGGATCGCGAGCGGACGACGGGATTCGAACCCGCGACCCTCACCTTGGCAAGGTGATGCGCTACCAGCTGCGCTACGTCCGCGTGCCCCCGGTGTTCCCCCGGTGACGCCGGAAACTCTACCCGATGACAAGATCGCCCCGCACGTCCCCCTACGCGCGGGGCGGTTGCGCGGCTGACCAGCTGGGTACTGACCCTCTCCGACAGCACCACACCCCCCGGAAGGAGGCTGTCGTGGGTATCGGTACGAGCATCTTCCTGATCGCGGTCGGCGCGATCCTCACCTTCGCGCTCGACGCCAGCATCGGCGGCGTCAACCTCGACGTCGTCGGCTGGATCCTGATGGCGGCCGGCGTGCTCGGCCTCATCATGACCACCCTGGTCTGGGGCCGCCGCCGCGAGGTGGTCACCACCAGCGAGCCGGTGGAGTACCGGCGGGTCGAGGAACGCCGGGACGTCACCCCGCCGCTGTGACCGCCCCTGACGGAGTCGCGATGCCGCGATGCCGCCGACACGGTGGTGTCCGGCACCCGTCGATGCCGCGATGCCGCCGACACGGTGGTGTCCGGCACCCGCCGCGGGCCGACGTCGGGGCCCGCGTGGGGAACGAGATACGGCCCGACACCTTGTCAGGTGCCGGGCCGTATCTGTGTGGTGGGCGATACTGGGTTTGAACCAGTGACCTCTTCCGTGTCAAGGAAGCGCGCTCCCACTGCGCCAATCGCCCTCGTCAACTGCCGAGGTGGAGACGGGATTTGAACCCGTGTACACGGCTTTGCAGGCCGTTGCCTCGCCTCTCGGCCACTCCACCGAGGTTGCCCCCGACATGCGTGGCGGCATCTCCGAGCGGACGACGGGATTCGAACCCGCGACCCTCACCTTGGCAAGGTGATGCGCTACCAGCTGCGCTACGTCCGCGTGCCCCCGGCGTTTCCCGGTGACGGATGAGAACTTTAGCCGAGGCCGGGAACGGTTGCCAAATCGGGGGCCTCCGGCGCGTCTCCGGCCACCCTCCGCGCCCGCCGCCCCACCCGGGTTCGGATGATCCACTCCATGTCGCCGACCTGGCTGGGTCAGCCGGAGACCCTGGTCGAAACCGGTCCCTCCAGAGACCATGCCGTACCAGGATCTCGGAAAGCGGTACGGCGGGCCCCACCGAGATCCGAGCCGGGCGGAGACGCCAGGTGGGCCACAGCCGAGGCGGACCGCCGGCGCGGCGGCGGCCCACTCCCTAGGGTTTCCTAGGAGCCTGGGTGAATACCGGAATGGACGTCGGATACAAGTCCGAAAAGTGTCAGACTTCCGACTCTGGCGCGCCCGACCAGCCCGGAGCGGTAACTGTTTGTGAACGAACGGATAGGTTACGGTAGCCGCGTGACGAGACGTGCCGCCGAGATCCGCCTGGATGCCCTGCTGCGCACGGCCTGTGACGTGATCTCCCAACGGGGCCTGGCCAACACCCGCACCGCGGACGTGGCCGAGGCCGCCGGGGTGAGCCAGGCCCTGGTCTTCTACCACTTCGCCACGAAGGACAGGCTGCTCGCGCAGGCCTTCGCGTACGCCGTGGAGCAGGACCTGGCGCGCCTCGACATCGTGGTGCGCTCCTCCGCGCCGCCCCTGGCCAAGCTCCGGCGGATGCTCAGGCTCTACACCCCCTCGGGCCGCCCCACCTCCTGGTCGATGTGGATCGACGGCTGGTCCGAGTCGTTGCGCACGCCGGAGCTGGAACGGCTCTCCCGCCGGCTGGACCTGCGCTGGCGGGAGGACCTCGCCGCGGTGATCGCGCAGGGGGTGCGCGAGGGCACCTTCGAGTGCGCCGACCCGGCCGGCGCCGCCTGGCGGATCAGCGCGGTGATGGACGGGCTGGCCGTGCAGCTCGCGGTGCACGAGCGGGTGATCTCCCGCCGGCAGTTCGTCGAGTGGGTCCGCCTCGTCACCGCCCGCGAGCTGGGGCTGGAGCCGGCCCAGCTGGACTGAACCGCCGACGCAGCCGGGCCCGGGCCGGCGGGTGGACGTTGGCCAGTTTCCAGATCGCCGCCGTAGTGCGCCAGCACCCGGTGGTCCATGATTCGGCGCCACAGCGGGGGCAGCGGCGCCGCCGGCCCGAACGCCACGACCAGGACGGCGAACAGGGCCACCGTCATCGCCCACGCGTTGAGCACGTCGTTGCGGTACGCCCAGGGGCCGCCGGCCCGCCGCCGCAGCCCACGCGCCTCCAGCCGCCACGCCGACCGCAGGCCGCCCCGGACCGTACGCGGCCAGCAGGCGTAGAAGCTCTCCCCGAGCCGGGCGCTGGCCGGGTCCTCCGGGGTGGCCACCCGGACGTGGTGACCCCGGTTGTGCTCGACGTGGAATCCGATCGCCTTCCCGACGAAGCACCGGCCCGGCGGGCCGACGTGGCCGCGACCGGCCCGGCGGGGAGAATCACCGGGTGTCCGATCTCTCCACGGCCTTCGTCCGGCTGCACGCGCGGCTCGCCCCGGTGCCCTTCGTCCCCGAGGTCCGGCTGCACCAGGCCGACGAGCCGATCGGCCTGTGGGAGCTGACCGAGGGCGAGTTCCACAGCTCCCAGCCGCCGCCGTTCTGGGCCTTCGCATGGGCGGGCGGCCAGGGCCTCGCCCGCTACGTGCTCGACCACCCGGACGTCGTCGCCGGCCGCCGGGTGCTCGACCTCGCCTCCGGCTCCGGCCTGGTCGCCGTCGCCGCCGCCCGCGCCGGGGCCACGGCGGTCCGCGCCGTCGAGGTCGACGAGCGCGCCGTGGCCGCCGTCGCGCTGAACGCCGCCGCCAACGACGTACGCGTCGACGCCGAACTCGGCGACATCCTCGACGGCGACGCGGGCGACGCCGAGGTGGTGCTCGCCGGGGACGTGTTCTACAGCGAGGCGATGGCCCGCCGCATGCTGCGTTTCCTGCTCCGGGCCGCCCGCGCGGGCGCCCGGGTCCTGGTCGGCGACCCGGGCCGGGCGTTCCTGCCCCGCGAGCGGTTCCGCGAGTTGGCCGGGTACGACGTGCCGGTGCCGGAGGCGCTGGAGAGCGTACGCGTGAAGCGCACCACGGTGTGGGAGCTGAACCCGGCCCGGCCGGGGGCCGCCCGTTAGCGTGTCGGCGTGCTGTTCCGGGGGTGGGGGGACGCCACCGACGGGCCGTGGCCGGACGTGGCGACCGTCGTCGACCACGTCGGCGTCGGGCACCTGGTGGTGACCCGGCACGCGCTGGTCCGGCAGGTGCTCGCCGACCCGGCCACGTTCCGGCCGGACAACGCCCTCGACGCGGTCACCCCGATCCCGGTGGCCGCCCTGCGGGTGCTCGCCGGGCACCGGTTCCGCCTGCCGCCGACCCTGGCCAACAACTCCGGCGCCAGCCACCCGGAGATCCGGGGCATCGTCGCGGACGCGCTGCACCCCGACCGGGTCGCCGCCCAACGGCCGTGGCTGACCGGCCTCGTCCGCGAGCGGGTCGCCCGGCTGCGCGCGGCGCTCGACGCCGGCGTACCGGTCGACCTGTACGCCGGCCTCGCCGCCGACCTGCCGCTGCTGGTGCTGGCCCGGCTCGTCGAACTGCCGGACGCGCCGGTCGGCGCGGTGAAGGAGTTCGCCCGCGCGGCGCTGGAGCTGTTCTGGGCGCCGCTGGACGAACGGCGCCAGCGGGCCCTGGCCGCCGAGGTGGGGCGGTTCCACCGGGTGCTGCGCGCGTTCGCCGCCACCGGCGGGGGCCTCGCCGCCCGGCTGCGGGCGGCCGGGCACTCCCCCGACGTGGTGGTCGGCGCGCTGTTCTTCCTGCTGGTCGCCGGCCAGGAGACCACCTCGCAGTTCCTCACCCTGCTGCTGCACCGGCTCGCCGGCGAGCCGGAGGTGCGGGCCGGGCTGCGCGACGGCAGTGTCTCCGTCGCCGACGTGGTCGAGGAGGGACTACGGCTGGAGCCGCCGATCGTCACCTGGCGGCGGGTCGCCGCCGTCGACACCACGCTGGGCGGCACGGCGGTGCCGGCGGGCACCAGCGTCGTGCTCTGGCTGGCCCGCGCCGGCCGGGACCCCGCGGTGGTGCCGCAGCCCGCCGCGTTCGTGCCCGGGCAACGCGGCTCGCGCCGGCACCTGGCGTTCGGGGCGGGGGCGCACCGCTGCGTCGGCGCCCAACTGGCCCGGCTGGAGGCGGCGGTGGTGGTCGCCGAGGCCGCCCCGCTGCTCGACGGGGTACGGGTCGTCCGGCCGCCCTGGTGCCCCGACAACCTCACCTTCCGGATGCCGGACGCCTTCGTCGTCGCCCGCGCCTGAGCCCCCACCGGGCTGGCGACCTGACGAAGGTCAGGTCCGACCGACGGCGATCGGCAGCGGCGGGGCAGCCCACCCGATCCCTACCGTCAGGCCATGATCACATTACGTGGGCTGACCAAACGGTTCGGCCCGGCGACCGCCGTCGACGACCTGACCGTCGACATCCTCCCCGGCCGGGTCACCGGCTTCCTCGGCCCGAACGGCGCGGGCAAGTCCACCACCATGCGGATGATCCTCGGCCTGGACCGGCCCACCGCCGGCCGGGCCCTGGTCGACGGGCGGCCGTACCGGGAGCTGCGCCACCCGCTGCACACCGTCGGCGCGCTGCTGGACGCGGGCGCGATCCACCCGGCCCGCTCCGGCCGGGCCCACCTGCTGGCCGCCGCCCGCAGCAACGGCATCCCGCGCCGCCGCGTGGACGAGGTGCTCGCCCTGGTCGGCCTGGACGAGCGGGCCGCCGCGAAGCCCGGCCGGATGCTGTCGCTCGGCATGGGCCAGCGGCTCGGCATCGCCGGGGCGCTGCTCGGCGACCCGCCGGTGCTGCTGTTCGACGAACCGGTCAACGGCCTCGACCCGGACGGGGTGCGCTGGATCCGGCAGCTCGCCCGGTCGCTCGCCGACCAGGGACGGACGGTGCTGGTGTCCAGCCACCTGATGAGTGAGATGCAGCAGGCCGCCGACCAACTCGTGGTGATCGGCCGGGGCCGGCTGATCACCGACGCGCCCGTCGCCGAGGTACTCGCGGGCGGCGCCGCCGCGGTCCGGGTCCGCGTCCCGCAGCCGTCCGGGCTGGCCGCGCTGGCCGCCCGGCTCGCCGGCGAGGCGGTCACCGTCGAGGCCGACGGGCCGGACGAGCTGACCGTCACCGGGCTCACCGCCGAGCGCGTCGGTGACCTCGCGTACGACCTGGGCGTGCGGCTGCACGAGCTGACCCCGGTGACCCCGTCGCTGGAGCAGGCGTTCATGGCGCTCACCGGCGGCAGCGTCGAGTACGCCGCCGGCTCCCCGCAGCCGGAGGCGGCCCGATGAGCGCGCTTGCCGGGACCCGCCCGGCCCCGCGCCCCGGAGCCCTCGCCGGGGCGGTCGCCGCCGAGTGGACCAAGCTCTGGTCGGTCCGGTCCACCTGGTGGACGATGCTGTCGGCGGTGCTGCTGACGGCCGCCACCGCCGGCCAGCTCGCGATCTACGCCGACAACGCGAACACCAACGACGACCCGGCCGACGACCGGGGCGTCGTCACCCTCGGCAGCGTGCTGATCGACTCCCTGGAGCTGACCCAGTACGCCGTGCTGGCGCTCGGCCTGCTCGCGGTCACCGCCGAGTTCGGCACCGGCACGCTGCGCACCACCCTGCGGTGCACGCCGTCGCGGGGGCGCGTACTGCTGGCCAAGGCCGCGGTGACCGCGGCGGTGACCTTCGGGCTGGGGCTGCTGCTCGGGGCGGTCGGCGCGCTGGTCGCCGCCCCGGTGCTCGGCGAGTGGGGCGCCGCCCCGGCCG
Organism: Micromonospora sp. B11E3; assembly: GCF_039871625.1. NCBI lineage: Bacteria > Bacillati > Actinomycetota > Actinomycetes > Micromonosporales > Micromonosporaceae > Micromonospora > Micromonospora sp. B11E3. The sequence continues at coordinate 8,080 of NZ_JBDPMC010000094.1, forward strand.
GCGGGACCGTCCGCGACGTCGTCGCGTCGGCCGCGTACCTGGCCCTGGTCTCGGTGCTGGCGCTCGGCCTCGGCGCGGTGCTGCGCAGCGCGGTGCTCACGGTGATCGTCCTGCTCGCCGTGCTGATGATCGTCCCGCTCTCCCTCCAGGAGCCGGGCATCGCTGTGCTGACCCGGATCGCCGACGCGTTCCCCGGGGTGGCCGGGGGGCATTTCCTGGCCGGCGACGGCGAGCCGTACCCGCCGGTGGTCGGCCTGCTGCTGCTCGCCGGCTGGGCCGCCGCCGCCCTGGCCGCCGGCCGCGCCGCCCTGCGCCGCCGCGACGCCTGAGAGATGCCGCCGCGACGCCTGAGAGATGAGGAAGGGCCCCATGACAAGGGGCCCTTCCTCACATCTCGACCAGGCCCGCCTCGTGGGCGAGGATGGCCGCCTGCACCCGGTTGCGCACCTCCAGCCGGGTGAAGATGCTGGTCAGGTAGCTCTTCACGGTGCCCTCCACGAGGTGCAGGCGGCGGGCGATCTCCCCGTTGGACAGGCCCGCCCCGACCAGGGCGAGCACCTCCCGCTCGCGCTCGGTCAGCCCGGCCGTGCGCTCCCGCGCCGCGGGGCGCCGGGCCAGCCGGGCGCCGTTCAGCTCGATCACCCGCCGGGCGATCCGCGGCGACAGGTACGCCCCGCCGTCGGCCACCGCCCGTACGCCGGCGATCAGCTCCCGGGGGTCGCCCGCGCCGGCCGCCGCCCGGTGCCCAGCGGGCAGGTCGTCGGCCAGCTCCAGCGCGGCGGCGCGCAGCGCGATCAGGCTCAGCTCGTGGCCGAGGGAGTCGTGCATCTCCTGGGCGATCCGGGCCCGCTCCCGCAGCCGGATCCGCTCCGCCGCGCCGCGCCGCTCCCGCTCGACCGCCTCGGCGTGCCGTGACCCGGCGACGACCAGCTCCTCCTGTTGCCGCCGGTACCGGCCAACCAGCCAGGGGAACACCCCGGCGAAGAGCAGCACCGAGGCGAGCAGGAACCAGGTGGCCGCGCCGGCGCCGAGCAGCCCGACGTTCAGCGCGGTGCCGCCCGCGGCGATCAGCCCGAAGACGACGGCGGCGGGGGCCGCGCCGGGACTACGCCGCCCGGTCAGGTAGCTGAACACCGGGATGGCGAAGACGAAGTTGCCGTCGACCAGGGAGCCCAGCACCACGAGCACCAGCGCCGGCAGCGGCCGGCGGCGGCTCAACCGCACCGCCACGGCCAGCAGCGCCAGGGCGCCCGCGCCGAGCGGCAGGGCATACCGATCGTACGGGGGCGTGAGCCGGGCGAACCCGATCGGGGCGGCCAGCACCGCCCGTCGCCGTACCGTCGCACCCACCGCACGGCGGCCAGGCTACCGACGCCCGCCGGGGCGGGGCACCGACGAAAGTCAGGTGGTCAGTTCGCGTCCTCGGCCCAGGCCCGCCAGTCGTCGAGCACCCCGTACAGGGTGGGCGTGAGCCAGCCCGGCGCGGAGCGGCGGAACACCCCGGGGTCCATCGACCCGGCCCCCGCCGGCAGCGCGCCGAGCAGGTCGGGCACCAGCTCGGTCAGGTTGGCCCAGTGCACCAGCTCGGGCTCGGCCGGCCACGCGCCGATCACCACGCCCGCCGGCACCGCGCGGCGCTCCAGGGCCTCCAGGGTCAGGGCGGTGTGGTTGAGCGTGCCGAGTCCGGCCCGGGCCACGACCACGGCCCGCGCGTCCAGCGCCACCGCCAGGTCGGCCACCGTCCAGGGCTCGCCCGAGGGGCGCAACCCCATCGGTACGAGCAGCCCGCCCGCCCCCTCGATCAGCACCAGGTCGTGCTTGTCGATCTCCTCGCGGATCGCGTCGACGGCCGTGTAGAGCTCCAACGGCTCCAGCTGCGCCACCCGGGCCGCGGCCAGCGGGGCGAGCGGGTCGGGATAACTGGCCAGGGTGCGGCCGGTAAGCGGCGCGGCCAAGCGGGTGACGGTGTCGACGTCGCCGGGGTCGCCGGTGGCCGTACCGGTCTGGCCGGGCTTGACCACGGCGACCCGCAGGCCGGCGGCCTGCGCGGCGGCCGTCACCGCCGCCGTCACCACCGTCTTGCCGATCTCGGTGTCGGTGCCGGTGACCAACACCGGCCCGGTCCACGCCGCACTCACCACGCCACCTCCCGCCGTCCGCGCGCCGCCCGCCCGCGCCCCGCGCCGCCGTGCCACACCCCACTCACGGGGCGGCACGATACGCCGCCCGCCCCGCCGCGGCGCAGGTGGCTCACGGCGCGCACGCCACGATCACGTCGAGCGCCCGCTCGAAGTCCGCCCGGGGCACCCCGGCGCTGAGGGTCAACCGCAGCCGGGACCGGCTGTCCGGCGTCGACGGTGGGCGGAAGCAGCCAACTGCCACCCCCCGGTCGGCGCAGTCGGCGGCCCAGGCGGTCGCCGCCTCGGGGCCGGGAGCCGTCACCGACACCACGGCGGCGTCCGGCGCGGAGACGGTCAGCCCGGCGGCACGCAGCCGGCGCATCGCCAGGGCGGCCCGGTCGGCCAGCTCGGCGCGCAGGCCGTCGCCCGCGCGGGCCAGGTCGACGGCCGCCCGCACCCCGGCGGCCACCGCCGGTGGCAGGGCGGTGTCGAAGATGAAGGTACGCCCGGTCTCCACGAGGTGCCGAACAAACTCGGCCGGCCCGGCGACCACGCCGCCCGCGCCGCCCAGCGCCTTCGAGAGCGTGGCGGTGACCACCACGTCCGGCTCGCCGGCCAGCCCGGCGGCGGCCACCCCGCCGGCCCCGGTCGGGCCGGTGACGCCGAGCGCGTGCGCATCGTCGACCAGCAGCAGCGCGCCGTACCGGCGGGCCACGGCGTGCAGCTCCGCCAGCGGGGCGAGGTCGCCGTCGACGGAGAAGACGGACTCGGTGACCACCACGGCCGGGCGGCCGGGGGCGGCGGCCAGCGCGTCCGCCACCGCGGCCACGTCGGCGTGCGGGGTGACCACGGTCTGCGCGCCGGAGATCCGGCAACCGTCGATCAGGGACGCGTGGTTGTGCGCGTCGGAGACGAGCAGCGTACGGGGCTGGACCAGCGCCCGGACCGCGCCGAGGTTGGCCAGGTAGCCGGAGGAGAACACCAGCGCGCCGTCGGTGCCGAGCCAGTCGGCGAGGGCGTACTCCAGCTCGTGGTGGGCGTCGGTGGACCCGCGCACCAGCCGGGAGCCGGTCGCGCCCAGCCCGTACGCCGACAGCGCCCGCGCGGCCGCGGCCGTGACCTCGGGGTGGGTGGCCAGACCGAGGTAGTCGTTGCCGGCCAGGTCGACCATCGCGTCACCGGCGGCCCGGGGACGCAGACGCCGGGTCAGCCCCGCCCTGGCCCGCAACTCGGCGCGGCGGCGCAGCGCCGCCAGCCAGTCCGCCACCGCCACCCCCTCGTCGTCGGCCCCGCCCCGCGGGGCGAAGTCCCTCGTCGTCGGCCCCGCCCCCGCGGGCGAAGCTACCACCCGCCCGTCGGGGTGCCGGCGGATCCACCCGCCCGTCGTCGCCAACCTCCGCCGGGGAACGCCGCTGGTCAGCGGCCTGCCGCCCGGGGACGAGCCGTTCCCGCCGCCGGGCGGGCTTGTAGGGTACGAGCCATGCCAGAGATCCTCGACCAGGCCCGTACCCAGGTGCTGAAGAACGGCGTCGGCCTCGATCAGGCGGGTGTCCTCGCCGTGCTGAACCTGCCCGACGAGCACCTTCCCGCCGCCCTCCAGCTCGCCCACGAGGTGCGGATGCGCTGGTGCGGCCCCGAGGTCGAGGTCGAGGGCATCGTCTCGCTGAAGACCGGCGGCTGCCCCGAGGACTGCCACTTCTGCTCCCAGTCGGGCCTGTTCGCCTCGCCGGTCCGCTCGGTGTGGCTGGACATCCCCTCCCTGGTCGAGGCGGCGAAGCAGACGGCGGCGACCGGGGCGACCGAGTTCTGCATCGTGGCCGCCGTGCGCGGCCCGGACGCCCGGCTGATGAAGCAGATGCGCGAGGGCGTCGCCGCCATCCGGGCGGAGGTGGACATCCAGGTCGCGGCCTCGCTGGGCATGCTCACCCAGGAACAGGTCGACGAGCTGGTCGACATGGGTGTGCACCGGTACAACCACAACCTGGAGACCTGCCGCTCCCACTTCCCCAACGTCGTCACCACCCACTCCTGGGAGGAGCGGTGGGAGACGCTGCGGATGGTCCGCGAGTCCGGCATGGAGGTCTGCTGCGGCGGCATCCTCGGCCTCGGCGAGACGGTGGAGCAGCGGGCCGAGTTCGCCGCGCAGCTCGCCGAGCTGGACCCGCACGAGGTCCCGCTGAACTTCCTCAATCCCCGCCCCGGCACCCCGCTCGGCGACCGTCCGGTGGTCGAGGGCAGGGACGCGCTGCGGGCCATCGCCGCGTTCCGGCTGGCCATGCCGCGGACCATCCTCCGGTACGCGGGCGGCCGGGAGATCACCCTCGGCGACCTGGGCACCCGGGACGGCCTGCTCGGCGGCATCAACGCCGTCATCGTCGGCAACTACCTGACCACCCTCGGGCGGCCGGCGACGGCCGACCTGGCGCTGCTGGAAGACCTGAAGATGCCGGTGAAGGCGCTCTCCGCGAGCCTGTGAGCAGCTTTCGCGAGCCCATGAGCACTTCCGCGACCCTGTGTGAGGACGACGTGACCGAGCTTGTCGAGCCCGCGGCGGCGCAGCTCTGGTGCGACCGCTGCGGCGAGCCGGCCGGCGCCGGCGCGCACGCGGCCTGCCGGGCGGCGCGCGAGCTGGAGCCACCCCGGTTCTGCGCGCGCTGCCGGCGGCGGATGAAGGTGCAGGTCGTGCCGGCCGGCTGGTCGGCGGTCTGCGTCGAGCACGGCGAGATCCGCGGCTGAGCGCGCCGCGGGAGCGCGGGGCCTCCCGCGTTTCCGCCCCGTCCGGCGGGCAGATCAGTAGGAGTAGACCGGGACCTGGAAAACGTGACCGGCGGCATCGTGCCCCAGCCCGGGCCGGGCGGCACAGCGCCCCTCGTCGGGGTAGTAGCCCTGGTAGTACATGGCGCTGCACAGGCGGCAGAACCGCCAGGGCGACTGGGTGTTGGGCGGCTGCGGGACGATGTCGTGTGGCATCAGGTACTGCAGGAAGGTGCCTGAGAAGCCGTGGCCGACGAAGCCGCCAGCGGGCCTGCGCCTGCCGCGACGAGGTGACGCTGCACCCCGCCCTGGCCTGTTTCTGCCCGTCGAGATGCTGCACGCCAGGCACTCTTCCGGCGCGCAGGCGTCAGCGGTGGCGAAAACGTTACGCCGACACGCCGCCGAGTGGCGGGTTCCTCCTCCCGCGGCGGGTGGGATTCGCCACGGCGGCGGCCCAGCTCAAGCCGTCGCCCAGGGTTCAGACAGGGACGCAGCGCGTGCGATCATGTCTCGTCCCCTCGATCTCTTTCTCCGGAGGACTCCTCATGCCACAACGTCGGCGCGTGGTGCGCGCGGCTCTGACCGCGACCGCCGCCACGGCCTGCCTCGCCTTCGCCGCCCCGGCGTGGGCGAGCGCGCCGCTCGCCCAACTCGCCCCGAGCAACGGGCACAACCCCAAGGGCGACAACGGCACAGTCAAGATCGACGGCCAGCCGTTCACGGACAAGGTCGACAACCAGCCGCACGTCACCTGCGAGTTCGAGTTGGAGTTCTTCAACTTCGACACGAACCAGAAGGCGGACATCACCCTCACCAGCCAGCCGCCGAGCACGCCGAGGAAGGTCGTCTGGTCGGTCCAGAACAAGATCGTCAGCACCGACCCGGCGGCCGGCGCCGAGAACGACCACGACGAGGTCATCCGGCTCTCCGCCGCCGACCTCGACCTGGCGGGCGTCACGGCGCACGACAAGCAGGGCTACCATCTCAAGCTCGACGTGGACCTCGTCGACGGCCGGTCCTCGGACGCCAAGCACAAGGTCTTCTGGCTCAAGCCCTGCTCGGACTCCGGCGAGCCCGCGACGGAGGCCCCACAGCCCGGCGGGGCGGGGTCGCCGTTCGCCGACCCGTCCGCGGGGACGCCCGGCGGCACGCCGGCGCCGTCGTCCAGCGTGGGCGCCGGCGACGGGAGCGGCGGCAGCGGGGGTGGCCTGCCGGTGACCGGCGTGGCCGCGACCAGCATGGCGCTGACCGGCGTGGCACTGATCGGTGGCGGTGCCGCCCTGGTGCTGCTGCGCCGCCGTCGGGACAGGATCACCTTCACGAGCTGACCCGACGACACCCCGAACCGGCCGCCGGGCCTCGCCCGGCGGCCGGTTGCGTGTCGGGGCCCACGACGGACCTGTCGACCCGGGTCGACGACGGAACCTGCCGACGGGGCGCGGGCTGCCCGGGCGACGGCCCGGCCCACCGAGGTCTGCAGGACAAGCGTTCGGACCGTCGCGGTCTGCTCCGGGCCGCGGCGGTTACGGCGGGCGCCGCCGTCGCCGCGCCGGCGCTGGGCGGCATCACCCCGGCACAGGCCGCCGCCCTCGCGTCCACCGGCGCCATCCCCTGGGTCGGCCCGCCGGTTCCGGCGCCACGTACGAGATCGACCCGACGGTCGGCGCCCAGGCCGCCATCAACGCCGCGTTGGGCACCGGCAGCCACCGGGCGGTCTACGTCGCGCCTGGCAACCACCCGGTCAAGGGCCCGGTCGTGCTGTACGACAAGCAGCCCGGTCCGAACGGGCCCGCGGCCGACCGCCCCTGAGGTTGTCGACGGAGTCCGTCGGCCGGGCCGGGAGGATCACCCGCGCGCACGCCGAGCCACTCGGACGTGGATCACATAATCGATACCCACCTCTGAGGTGCCAGCGTATCTGCTGGTCAGCTCCCTGTGATCGCGGTCCGACAGGCGCGCGACGACGCCCGGAGGCGGCCTCGCGTCCTGGCATACGAACGTACTGTTGCCGCCCGCCGCGCCGCCGCGGGACAGTACGCCACATCAGCGGTGCCATCGACGCCGCCGCTCCCCGGTCGATCCTGAGGAGATCCGCGATGGCACTACGACTCGCCGACGGCACCGCCTGGGCCGACACCCTTGCCCGCGCCGTCGCCGCCACGCCCGAGGCATTCGGGCCCGAGGCCGGCGGCGTGACCACCCTGCGCAACCTCGTCGAGGGCGACTGGCGCCCGGTCGGCTCCCCCAGCCCGGTGCGCACGCCCGTCGACAACACCGTCCTGGTCAACCTGCCCCGGCTGGACGCCGAGGCCGCCCGCGCGGCCGTCGCGTACGCCGCCGCGGCGCACCGCGAGTGGGCGCAGACCCCGCTGGCCGAGCGGAAGGCCCGCGTCACCGACGCCCTGGACGCCCTCACCGCGCACCGCGACCTGCTCGCCCTGCTGCTGGTCTGGGAGATCGGCAAGCCGTGGCGGCTGGCCTGCGCCGACGTGGACCGGGCCCTCGACGGCGTCCGCTGGTACGTCGGGGAGATCGACCGGATGCTCGCCGACGGCCGGGAGCCGCTGCCCGGGCCGGTCAGCAACATCGCGAGCTGGAACTACCCGATGAGCGTGCTGGTGCACGCCGAGCTGGTGCAGCTGCTCGCCGGCAACGCCGTCATCGCGAAGACCCCCTCGCAGGGCGGGGCCGTCTGCCTCACCGTCGCGCACGCGCTGATGCGCCGCGCCGGGCTGCCCGCGACCCTGGTCTCCGGAGGCGGCGAGGAGCTGTCCGAGGTCCTGGTCCGGGCCCCCGAGATCGGCGCGGTGGCGTTCGTCGGTGGCCGGTCCAACGGCGGGAAGGTGGCCGCCGCGCTCCTCGACACCGACAAGCGGCACTTCATCGAGCAGGAGGGCCTCAACGCCTGGGGCATCTGGAACTTCTCCCAGTGGGATCTGCTCGCCGGACACCTGAAGAAGGGCTTCGAGTACGGCAAGCAGCGCTGCACCGCGTACCCGCGGTTCGTGGTGCAGCGGGACCTGGTCGACGAGTTCCTCGACATGTACCTGCCGGTCGTGCGCTCGGTCCGGTTCGGACACCCGCTCGCCGTCGGCGAGAACTGGTCGGCCGGCGATCCCCTGCCCGAGCTGGACTTCGGCCCACTGATCAGCGCGGCCAAGGCCGACGAGCTGCGCCGCAAGGTCGAGGAGGCGGTACGCGGCGGCGCGGTGCCGCTGCACCGGGGCAAGCTCGACGGCGCGCCGTTCCTCGACGGCCAGGACACCTCGGCGTACGTGGCGCCGTCGGTGCTGCTCGCCCCGCCCGGCCGGTCCCGGCTCATGCACGCCGAGCCGTTCGGGCCCGTCGACACCATCGTCGTGGTGGACACCACCGACGAGCTGCTGGCCCAGATGAACGCCTCCAACGGCGCGCTGGTCGCCTCGCTGGCCTGCGACGACGAGGAGTTGGCCGGCAAGCTGGCCGTCGATCTCCAGGCGTTCAAGGTCGGCATCAACAAGCCCCGCTCCCGGGGCGACCGGGAGGAGCCGTTCGGCGGCCGGGGCGCCTCCTGGAAGGGCGCCTTCGTCGGCGGCGACCTGCTGGTGCAGGCCGTCACGGTGGGCGGCGACGGCCGCCTCTACGGCAACTTCCCCGACTACAACAGCTACCCGGCGGTGTAAGGGCCACGGGTGGCCGTTCAGCAGGGGCGGCGCCGGACGGGCGACACGGCGGCGGAGGCGGGCGGCACGGCTGCAGGGACAGGCGGCACGGCGGCGGGGGCGGCATCCGGGGTGACGGGCATCGTCACGGTCACCAGGGAGCCCTCCCGCTCCACCGTCGTGGCACGGTCCAGCCGGCGCAGCGTACGCATCATCGGGCCGTTCTCCACCTGGACGTGCAGCAGCACGGCCGCGACACCGGCCCGCTCGGCCTGCCCGACCAGGCGCCGGAGCAGCGCGGTGCCGATCCCGCGCCGCTGCCAGTCGTCCCGCACCAGCAGGGCCACCTCGGCCTCGTCCCCCTCGGCGACCAGGTTCGCCATCGCCACGACCCGACCGGCCGGCCCGCCCGGGCCGCCGGTCGTCGTCGCGAGCAGGGTCAGCCCCTCGGCCGGCTCCAGCAGCCGGCGCAGCCGCGCCGGCGACGGCAGCGCCGCCCCGGCGAAGTAACGCCGCTGCCGGCTCCGCGCCGAGCAGCCCTCGTGCAGCTCCCGTACGCCCGCCAGGTCGTCGGCGGTCGCGGGCCGGACGAGCAGCTCGGCGCCGTCCGGCAGGGCCAGGGTGACGTGCTCCGCGGCCCGGCGGGACACGGCCGCCGCCAGCTCGACGAGCGCCTGGGCGCGGGCGTACTCGGCGGGGGTGTAGCTCGGCGCGGCCCGGTGCAGCCGGTACGACCCCCCGGCGGGGTCGGGCAGCAGCATGGTCGTGCCGTCGATCCCGCCGGTGACCCCGGTCGGCCGCCAGGCGACGTCGTCGGCGCCGAGCAGCGCCCGCAGCGCGTCCCCCGTCTCCTCCGGGTCGTGCACCAGCCGGGTGGCCAGGCCGAGCACCCGGGTGGGCTGGTCGGCCAGGCCGCGCGCCTCGCTGCGCGCCACCCAGCAGTCCCGCCCCCGGCCCCGCTCCACGGCGGCGATCAGGTCCGACTCGTCCAGGGTGTCCGGCGCGTCGACCAGGAAGTCGTCGACCGCGCCGGCCTCGGTGGTGTGCACCTGCACGCTGAGGATGTTGACCCCGCGCAACGCGAGGCTGGCCGTGAGCACCGACAGATAGCCCGGCCGGTCGTCCACGGTCGCCCGGATCCGCCACAGCGTCATAGCTGGCTCCCTTCCCCACCATCGACGATGCCCGCCGCCTGTTGCGGAGGCGTTGCCCGGGCGTGACGGGCCGGAACCGTCCGGCATGACGCCCGACACACCCGGCGCGCCGGCGGTCCCGGTGCCCGCGCGACGCACCTGGCCCGGCCGCACCGGCCGGGCCCACACCACCCGGTCGGCCGGGTCTATCGCACCTGGACCCGGTCGACCCACGGGCCCCGCACCGGGGCCCACTCACCTCACCCGCCGGCCACCACCGGCGGCGCGCCGACCAGGTCCAGCCGACCTCCGAGGATCACGGCGCTGGCCCGGACGAGCAGGGCGAGCCGGTCCACCTCCGTGGAGTGGAACGCGGCGGCGGTCAGCGGTTCGTGGTGCTCCCGGGCCACCACCAGCACCAGCCCCGCCCGGCCGAACGGCGCGATCGCGTAGTGGCGGCCGTCGGCGCCGGTCAGCGCGCGGGCCCGCAGCGGGGTGATCTCGGGCAGCCGGGTCGGTACGGGCGCCCGCCAGCTCGCGTGCCCCACGGTGGCGTCGCCGTTGCCCCCGGTACGCGACGCCCAGTCCACCGGGACCGCCGCCGCCACCGCCCAGTCCGCGCCGAGCAGCCCGGGGACCGCGTCGACGAGGGTGGCCAACCCGTCGGTCGGGTTGCCGGCGACCTGGGCCAGCAGCTCGGCGTCCTGGCCCGTGGCGGTCGGGGCGCCGATCGCCCGCCAGACCCCGTCGACCCGTACGCCGGGGATGGCGGCCAGGCCGGCCAGCAGCCGCTCCACCCGGGCGGCGCCCGGCCAGACCACCGTGAAGTCGTCGACCGCCCGCCCGCCGAGCCGCTCCAGGACGACCACCTGGACGATGTCGGCGCCCGCGACGCCGAGCGTGCGGGCCACCTGGCCGAGGGTGCCGGGGCGGTCCGGCAGGGTCACCCGAACTCTCAGCAACATGGTCGTCCCTCCGTTCGGTGGGGCCGGCGCGGGGCGGCCGGCAGGCTGGACCCCAGCCTGCCGGTTGACCATTTCGCCCCTGTTGCCGCGGCATGTCCCGGCGGGAAAACCGACCTTGACAGTATGGCGGAGGTGCCATCAACTATTCGGATGACCGATCCGGCCGTCGAGGCACACCGGCCGACAGCATCCGGCCCCGGCTCGGCGGACGAGCCCACCCCGCGTGGGCTGAACCTCGACCGGCTCACCGCGTACCTGGCCGGGCACCTCCCGGAGCTGGCCGCCGCGCCGCTGCGGGCCCGGCTGATCGCCGGGGGCAAGTCGAACCTGACGTACCTGCTGCGCTGCGGCGAACGCGAGGTGGTGCTGCGCCGGCCGCCGCTCGGGCACGTGTTGGCCACCGCGCACGACATGGCCCGGGAGCACCGGGTCGTCTCGGCGCTCGCCCCCACCGCCGTGCCGGTGCCGGCGGCGCTGCTGTACTGCCCCGACCCGGACGTGATCGGCGCGCCGTTCTACCTGATGGAACGGGTGACCGGCGAGGTGTTCCGCAGCCGGTCGCAGACCGATCAGCTGACCGTCGGGCAGCGGCGCGAGCTGGCCCTGGCGATGATGGACACCCTCGCCGCCCTGCACGCGGTCGACCCCGCGTCGGTCGGGCTGGCCGTCTTCGGCCGTCCCGACGGCTTCCTCGGCCGGCAGGTACGCCGCTGGGCCGCGCAGCTCGACCAGTCCCGCAGCCGCCCGGTGCCGGGCGTCGACGAGCTGCGCGACGCGCTCGCCGCCTCCGTGCCCGAGGGGGCGAACGCCGGGCGGATCGTGCACGGCGACTACCGGCTGGACAACCTCCTCGCCACCGTCGACCCGGTGTCGGTACGGGCCGTGCTCGACTGGGAGATGGCCACGCTCGGCGACCCGCTGGCCGACCTGGGGCTGCTGCTGACGTACTGGGACGTGCTCGGCGACAGCGACGCCGCCGCCGGCAACCCGGTCGCCGACGGGCTGGGTTCGCGCGCCGGCTTCCCCACCGGCTCCGAGCTGATCGCCCGGTACGCCGGGCGCGCCGACGTCGACGTCGGCCCGCTGCACTGGCACGTCGCCCTGGGCTGTTTCAAGCTCGCGGTGATCTGCGAGGGCATCCACTACCGGCACACGCTCGGGCAGACGCTCGGCGGGGAGTTCGACCGGATCGGCGACCTGGTCGCACCGCTGGTCGCGCACGGTCTGGGCGCAGTCAGGGAGAAGTGATGGACTTCCAGTACGACGCCCGCACGCAGGAGCTGCGGGAGAAGCTGTCCGCGTTCCTGGACGAGTGCGTGTACCCGGCCGAGCCGGTGCACGCCGAGCAGGTGGCCGCGGCCGGCGACCCGTGGGCCCGTCCGCCGGTGCTGGCGGAGCTGAAGGCCGAGGCGCGCAGGCGCGGCCTGTGGAACCTCTTCCTCCCCGACCCCCGCTACGGCGCCGGGCTGACCAACCTCCAGTACGCCCCGCTGGCCGAGCTGACCGGCCGCAGCCCGCACCTGGCCCCCGAGGCAGTCAACTGCGCCGCCCCGGACACCGGCAACATGGAGCTGCTGGCCGAGTTCGGCTCGCCGGCGCAGCGGGAGCGCTGGCTGAAGCCCCTGCTCGACGGCGAGATCCGCTCGGCGTTCTGCATGACCGAGCCGGAGGTGGCCTCCTCCGACGCCACCAACATCGCCACCCGCATCGCCCGCGACGGGGACTCGTACGTGATCAACGGCCGCAAGTGGTGGTCGTCCGGGGCGATGGACCCGCGCTGCGGGATCTTCATCGTCATGGGCAAGACCGATCCGGACGCCGACCGGCACCGCCAGCAGAGCATGATCCTGGTCCCCCGGAACACCCCGGGCGTGACCGTACGCCGCGGCATGACCGTCTTCGGCTACACCGACGCCCCGCACGGCGGGCATGCCGAGATCGACTTCACCGACGTACGGGTACCGGCGGAGAACCTGGTCGGCGCGGAGGGCGCCGGGTTCGCCATCGCCCAGGCCCGCCTCGGTCCAGGGCGCATCCACCACTGCATGCGGCTGGTCGGCATGGCCGAGCGGGCCCTGGAGCTGCTGTGCCGGCGGGCGCTGGACCGGGTGGCGTTCGGCCGGCCGCTCGCCGAGCAGGGCGTCGTCCGGGAGTGGATCGCCGAGTCGCGGGTCCGCATCGAGCAGGCCCGGCTGCTGGTGCTCAAGACCGCCTGGCTGATGGACACCGTCGGCAACAGGGGCGCGCACACCGAGATCCAGGCCATCAAGATCGCCACCCCGGCCATGGCGGAGTGGGTGATCGACAAGGCCGTCCAGGGGTACGGCGCGGCGGGCGTCAGCCAGGACACCCCCCTCGCCGCCCTCTGGGCGCAGGCCCGCACGCTGCGCCTGGCCGACGGCCCCGACGAGGTGCACCGCGCCTCGCTGGCCAGACGCGAACTGCGCCGCTGGTCCCCCACCCCCTGATCCCCTGTCACCCCCCACCCCGGCCCGCCCC
>NZ_JBDPMC010000095.1:0-20917 GCF_039871625.1 Micromonospora sp. B11E3
TCACGCGCCGCCGTCTCATCCACCACCGGCCCGGCCAGGGGCAGCCGCAGCCCATCCGCCGCGACCCGCTCAGCCAGCGCCTCGACCTCACCATCAACCCCGACGGGTGTGTCGTACTGCCCCACCACCGAGATAGCCATTAACCTGTTCCTATCTGTGCCGACCAGCTTCTACTGGCCATAACGGACTTTCATTGACATCCGTTACACAGATCTCCCTACAGGCCCGACGGAACCGGCACCGGCCCAGCTCCGGCTGCTCCCGCCGCACCCGGGTACGGCGCAAACCCGCGACCGCCGGGTGGCCTGAGCCCACCGCCCCACCTGGGGCTGGTGACATCAATCATGGTTGTCCCGGAACTTTCTATTTCGCCGCGGCCGCGGCATCCCTCGCGGTCGGCGTCGCCGGCTGCGGCTCGTCGGACCGGCCGGCAGCGCAGCCGAGCCCGTCGGCGTCGGTGTCCGCGAGCGCCACGGCTGGGGTGCTCGGCATCCGGGACCCGTGGGTGAAGGCCGCCGACAAGGGCATGACCGCGGCGTTCGGCATCCTCGTGAACGACGGCGACACCGATGTGACGGTCACCGCCGCCACCACCGACGTCTCTCCGATGGAGCTGCACGAGATGACCATGAAGAACGGGAAGATGGTCATGCAGCCCAAGCAGGGCGGCATCGTGGTCAAGGCCCACGCCAGCACCACCCTGCAGCCCGGCGGCGACCACCTCATGCTGATGAACCTCACGGAGCCGGTGCGGGCCGGGGAACGACCCGCCAACACCGGTCCCCGAACCCGTCGCCGCACTGCTGCTGGCCCTGCGCGACCAGCGCACCAACATGCGCACCGCCACCAACCACGACGCCCGCTGGCTGTTCCCCGGCCGCCGCGCCGGCCAACCCCTCACCCTTCGACACGATCGCCCCGCTCATCCGGGACCTCGGCGTCCCGACCGTCCCCGGCCGCCTCGCCGCGCTGCGCCAGCTCGTGCTCCAGGCCCCGGCACCAGTCCTCGCCCAAGCCCTCGGCTTCCACCACCACACCACCCAGCGGCACCACGCCGCCGCCGGCGGCACCTGGAACCACTACAGCCCAACCCGCAACGCACCGTGACTATCGGACCGTGCTGGGCCGTGATTACAAGACAGTTGGATTACCCCACCCTGCCAGTTTAAGCGCCGGACATCATGGCCTACGCGGCTTCGCACCCCCAAGCCAGATCGGCCACGTTGCAACGACGTCAGCGGCCGACCAACACCGATTTTCAGCCCGGAACGGGCCACCTCGCCAGAGGCGATAGGGACTAACCCTCGAGGTTGACGACCAGGTCGGCCAGGCCGCGTTGCACGAGCTGCTCCCGATATGACGGCTCGGACGCTAGGGACATCGCGGGAAAGCGCCGGAGCAGCTCGGCGAGCGCGACGTCGACCAGCAGCTTGGCGAAGCTCGCGCCCAGGCAGTAATGGGTGCCGAGCCCGAAGGCCAGCGGCGCGTTGCCCTCCCGGCCGACGTCGAACTCGTCCTGCCACCCGAACCGTCGAGGATCCCGGTTCGCCGCCGCCAGGGTGAGCAGAACCCGTGAGCCGGCTGCGATGTGGACGCCGCCGAGCTCGAGGTCGCGGGCGGCGACGCGGGTCAGCATGTGGATGGCGGGGTCGATGCGCACGGCCTCGGTGATGAAGTCCGACAGCGTTCCCGGGTCCGCGACCAGGTCATGGGCGGGCAGGCGCCGGGAGACGACGAGCTGGACGGCGTTGCCGATGACGTCGCTCGGTGTCTGCGTGCCGGCGATGAGGAACAGAACCAGGCTGGCGACGAGCTCCTCCTCGGAGATCGCGCCGGTGGCCTCGCCGTCCCGGACCATGGTGCCGGTGAGGTCGTCCGAGGGGTGCCGCCGCCGGTGCCGGATCAGCTCGCGGAAATAGTCCGTGAGCACGTCCATGCCCGCGTCGGCGGCGGCCAGCTCGTCCTGGGTGAGGATGGGCTCGAACGCCGTTGTGCAGGCGAGTACGGGTACGCGCAGGGCGTCCCGGTCGCTCGAGGGTATGCCGAGCAGGTCGCCGGTCACCGCCATCGTGAACGGATACGTGTACGCCGCTACCAGGTCGACGCGTCCTGACAGGTCGGCGATCAGCGTCCTGGCCTGGTCGACGGCGGCCGGGCGAAGGCGCGCGACCTGCCGCGGCGAGTAGGCGTCCCCGGCGAACTGGCGCAGCCGTCCGTGGTCGGGCTCGTTGCTGAACATCATGATCTTGGTGAAGCACTGCCAGGTGGAGTGCGCGAGCAGACCGGTACGCAGGTGCGCGTCCGCGTCGGTGACCAGCAGGTCGCGGTGGCGCAGCGCGGCCGAGCACTCGTCGTACCCGAGGACCATGACCAGCTCCGGCCCGAGCCGGAAGGCAGGCCCGAGCGGCCACAACGCGTCATACAACGGGTACGGGTCCCGCTTGCCCTCGGCGGTGAACAGCCGCGCCAGCGCCTCACTCGGTCCCATTCCGACCAGCGTCACGAACCGCTTCCCTCGGGTGGCACCGGCGCTCCGGAGAACGTCTCGTAGAAACCGTTCCGAGCGTCGTACAGGTGCAGGTTCCGCAGGATCCGCCACAGGCTGAGCGGGCGCAGCCTCTCCTCGCGCACCATGCCGGGATAGGCGTCCCGCAGAGCGGCCTGGGCCTGGGGCAGGTTATAGAACGGCACCGCCGGAGCCACGTGATGTGCGGTGTGTACCGCGATGTTGTGGGTCAGGAAGTTGAGGAACCGCGGATAGATGAAGTCGGTGGTGAGTAGCAGCCGACCGGCGTTTCGGGTCCAGTGCTCGGAGGTGAGGAACGGCAGGTCGCTGGCGCTGTGGTGCATCAGCGTGGTGGCGCTGAACCACAGGTGGATCGCGAGCCACGGCACGAGGAAGCAGACGACGAACCCCTGCCACCCCGCCAGCACGAACAGGCCCGCGACCAGGAGCAGGCCGGCCGGGGCGGTGAAGGCGATGGAGCGGCGTACCTCACGGGCCGTCGACGCCTTCGGGAAGAAGCCGGGACGGAACCCCGACACCAGCCAGTAACGGATGCTGCCACCCCAGAACGCCCACGTACGCGTCGCCGAGTACACGGCCCGCTCCCACCATTGCATCCGGGCGTACACCTGCGTCGGTACCGGCCGCCAGTCGGTGTCGAGCTCGAGGTTGTTCGTGTGGGCGTGATGCATGTTGTGCACGTGCCGCCACGATTGGTACGGGTACAGCAGCGGCAGCAGCGCCATGTGCCCGACATAGGTGTTGAGCCGCCGCGAACGGGAGAAGGACCCGTGTCCGCAGTCGTGCGCGATGCAATGCAGACCCCAGCCGCCCAGTCCGGCCAGGACCCAGAGCGGCGGGTAGAGGTACCAGTGCGAAGCGAGCACGATCCCGGCAATCGAAACGGCGTACAGGGAAAGGCTGACGCCAAATCCAAGCAGGCCCCGACTGGTACGGGGGGTGAAAAGCGCCCTGGGTATCGCGGTCGTCAGATTCTCGCCCTCGAGCAGGCGGGACTTCTCCATGAAGTGGCGGAAGTCCGCCCCGGGCGAGGTGGGCACGCTAACTGCCGGCATGGGCCAGCATCCCTTGCGACTCGAGGTGCTCCACCACGGCGTCGATCGATCCGTAGTCGAACAGCAGAGCGGGCGAGAGGCGCTGCTCCACGAGACGTTCGAGCTGCCCGGTCAGCGTGATTCCCGCGCGCGAGTCGAGACCGTAGTCTTCGAAGTTCTTGGCGGTGTCGATCTCCGCGGCCGGCACGCCGACCCGCTCGGCGACGTAGTTCGTTAGCCAGGTCCGCAGCGTGTCCGCGGTCAACGGGCCCTGCGGGTTCTCCACCTTTTTGAAGAAGGCCATCGTCAATCTCCTATCCGTCGGCGCGCGACCGCCGTCGCGCTCGGCTCGTGCAGGTCCCAGGCGAGGCGCAGCCGGCCGAGCCCGGCGATGAGCCAGCCGCTGACGTCGGGCTCCCACCACCGCACGGCGTGCCGGTACGAGCCGGGGAACGCGTGGTGGTTGTTCTGCAGCCCTTCGCCCATGGTCACCACGGCGACCCACCAGTTGTTCGTGCTCTGGTCGCGGGTGGCGAAGGGCCGGCTGCCGAATGCGTGGCAGATCGAGCCGACGCACCAGGCCGCCTGGTTCGCGACGAAGATACGCGCCAGGCCGCCGAACACCAGCGCGGTCCCCGCGGCCTCGAGGCTCCCGCCGACCACGAGCCCGACCGCGGTGGGCAGGGCGAGGCCGAGCAGCACCCAGGCGGGATACATCCGGTGATGGGCCACGAGCTGCCGGTCGTGCAGGACGTCGGGCGCGAAGACGGACCACTTCGAGTTCTCTTCGCTGAGCATCCACGGCATGTGTGCGTACCAGAGGCCTTGTGCCCTTGCCTTCAAGCCCGTGCCGTGGAGGTTGGGCGAGTGCGGGTCGCCCTCCTGGTCGGCGAACCTGTGGTGCCGTCGATGCGTGGCGACCCAGAAGAGCAGTGGACCCTGGGCGGCCATCGAACCGGCCACCATGAGGACGTCGCGCACCCACGGCCGCGTCTTGAACGCACGGTGGGCGATGAGCCGGTGCAGGCCGATCGTGACGCCGCCGAGATGTACGAGGTACATGACGCCGAACAGGATCAGGTCGAGGGCGGTGACGTGGCCGGTCACGAGCAGCCAGACCGCTACGGCCGTACCGATCAGCGGCAGTGTCATGGTGGTAAGCGCGGAGAACCGTTTGATCCGCAGGCTCTGCGGGTCGAGCCGGACGATGCCCGCCTCAGCCAAGCTCATGCTCCTCCTCCCTCGCTTTTCCCGCGCGGTATCGCACGTCGTGTGCGAGGCCGAGCTTCTCGAACACCCGGATCACGCTTCCGGTCAGGTCCAGCTGCCAAAAGCTCTGGCGGTTGTGGGCGATCGACGGCTGCGCGTGGTGGTTGTTGTGCCAGGAGCCGCCGACGGTGATCGGCGCGAGCCCGGCGATGTTGCCGCTGCCGTCTCGCGTCGGATGCGGCCGGTTGCCGATCAGGTGCCCGAGCGAGTTCACGGTCCAGGTGACGTGGTCGAGCACGAACATGCGGGCGAACCCGCCCCACAGCAGCCCCGCGAGGGCGTCGACTGGGCGGCCGGTGACCGCGAAGGCACCTAGAGCTGGCAGGACGAGCCCGGCACCGACCCACCAGGCGGAATAGCGGTCGATCGTCATCACCCGCCGGTCGTGCAGCAGGTCGGTGACCCGGCGGTCCCAGCCGGTCTGGTCCACCGTGAACAGCCAGCCCATGTGGCCGTGCCAGAAGCCGGCCAGCGCACCGGCCAGACCCGGACCCCGCGGCCTCGGCGAATGCGGGTCGCCGTCACGGTCGGCGAAGGCGTGATGCTTGCGGTGCACCGAGACCCAGAACAGAATCGTCCCCTGCGCCGCCATGCTCCCGGCGATTCCCAGCGCGGCGGTCAGGACCGGCCCAGCCCTGAAGGACCGATGCGTGAAGAAGCGGTGCAGGCCGCCCTCGACGCCGATCGAGGTCACGAGGTACATGCCGGTAAAGACCGCGAGATGCCACCAGTGGAAGCCGCTGAGGACCTCGAGCACGATCGCGCCTGCGAAGCCCGCGGTCGAGAGCAGGACGTTGAGGTACGCCCACCGCCGCATCATCGGGTGCCCGCCGACAGGTACTCCTCGCGGGTATGCCGGCGGCGTGGCTTGCCACTGGTGGTCATCGCGATGGTGCCGGGCCGTACGAGCCGTACGTCCGAGGGCCTTACGCCGTGGTCCGCCGTGACCGCCGCGACGATGCGGCCCTCGAGCTGTGCGAGTTCGTCGGCGCGTCTGACCTCGGCCATGACCACCAACCTCTCCTCGGTCGGGCCGGGCACTGAGAAGGCGACCGCCCGGCGGATCCGCGCGTCGGTCGCGAGGACGGACCGCTCGATGTCGTGCGGGTAGAGGTTTCGTCCCGCGATGATGACGAGATCGTTGAGCCGGCCGGTGACGAACAGCTCGCCTCCGCGCAGATAGCCCAGATCCCCTGTGCGCAGAATCCCCGCCTCGAACGTCCGGGCCGTCAGCTCCGGCCTTTGGTGGTAGCCGGCCGCGACTCCGGGCCCGGACACCCGGATCTCCCCGACCTCGCCCTCAGGAAGATCGCGTCCGGACTCGGGCTCGACAATGCGTAACTGAACGTCGCTCGCCGGGCGGCCGCAGCTGACCATCTCAGTCCCGTCGAGGCGCTCGAACCGGAGCGGGTCGCCTTCGGCCCGGGCGGTCACCATCAGGGTCGCCTCGGCCAGCCCGTAACAAGGGATCAACGCGGCGGGGTTGAAGCCGTACGGCTCGAAGCGTTCCTGGAAGCGGCGCAGCACGGCGGGTGAGATGGGCTCCGAACCACAGAAGAGGTGCCGCAGGCTCGACAGGTCGACCGCGTCTTCTGCGTCGCACATCTCGAGGGCGAAGTTGGGCGCGACCGAGATCGTGGCCCGATAGTCCGAGACCGCCCGTAGCCACCGGGACGGTCGCTGCACGAAGTGCCCGGGCGACATCATCACCAACGGCCAGCCTCCGTACAGCGCCAGCATGAGGGTCCCGACCATCCCCATGTCGTGATAAGGAGGCAGCCAGGAAACCCCTACCCGCTCCGGGTCCTCACCGATCCGCTCCGAGATCGAGCGACAGTTGCTCACCAGATTGGCGTGGGTGAGCGCGATGGCCTTCGGATCATCCGTCGACCCTGAGGTGTACTGCAGAACGGCCGGTGCGGACGGCGGCTCATCCGGGACGCGGCGGGCAGGCTCCGACCTTCCGACCGGCGCAACGATGACCGGTACGCCGAGATCCGCCACCGCCTCGCACGACTCCGCGATCACCACACACGGGGCACAGTCGTCGACGATCGCGGAAACGCGCCGGGCCGTCCGCCGCGACGTCGGCGGATAGGCGGGTACGGCCGTAGCCCCGGCCTGCAGCACCCCGAAGAGCGCAGCCACGTAGCCAAGCCCCGGCGGCAACGCCAGAACAACTCGCGTCCCGGGCTCCACAAACCGGGCAACCGCCGAAGCCCGCTCGTACAGCTCAGCATAGCTCCAGCTCACGGCACTACCACTCGTACCGCCAACCAAAAACCGGTAGGCAACCCGATCCGGCTCCTCCTCGGCCCGGGCAGCCAAGATCCCCGGCAACCATCCAGCGGCGGCCACAGTCCTCCCTCTCCCCATCACGCAGACGCGTGCTCAAGGGTACCGATTGATGTCGATGTTGGCGCCCAGCGCGAACAGGGGGTTGAGGAACATCGGAAGGGACTGCACATAGCTCCTCTGTCAAGCTGGGGTGTGGAGTCGGTGCGTAGGGCTTGTGGGCTTCCCCCTGAGTTGTGGACACCCTGAGCTTGTCGTTTAACCTGTCGGCCCGATGAGCTGCGGGTTTGGCTCCGAGCCAATCCGTTCACTGTGGACAGCAGGCGGCCTTGGCGTGATCATGGATGTTGCTGAGACACAACACCGTTGCGTTTAGTACTCCAACGTCACTTGGCTTCGGCGTTGGGCGTGGCGCGGGCATGAGGACGGCCACCGCGTTGATCATCGATGGTTTGTGAGGACAACCGAAGATCGCGCGATGGCCGTGGGCCACAGCCTAGACCTTGACCGGTGGCGGGTCATCCTCGACGAGGCGGTGGCGCGTGTCGCTGACCGGTTCGTGCGGGCGGAGCCGCGACGGACCGCCGGGCAGTTCGTCGAAGGACTGCCACCACGAACATCGACCTGGGCGTAGCCGGCTTCCACCCTCTCGACCAGGCACAACTCATCAGGTCGTGGACCAAACTTCCGGTCGCGGTCTCCGGCGGCTTCGAACCAACCGACGTCGAAGCCAGCAGACGACGCTCATGGGACATCCTCGTCGTCGGTCGCGGAGTCACCGACTCCCTGGAACCCGCCGTCGCCGCGCGGGACCTCGCCGCATCGATCGCGCTCACCGAAGGAAGCCTCTCATGATCATCACCCCGCTCACCGTCGACCGGGTCCCCGACCTCGAGAAACTGCTGGCACTGGGAGAGCCGTACATCAGGCTGCGTGGCTCATCGGACTACTGGCTGTACGCCACGCTGTTCGCCAACACCTGCCCACTCGCCATCACCGACGGACAGGTCGTCGGCAGCGTGATCGCCTTCCGAAGCCAGGTCGACCCATCAGAGATCTACCTGCAGGACGTGATGACGCACCCCAACCACCGCCGCATAGGAATCACGCGGGCGCTCGTAGAAGAAGTTCACCGCCAAGGCTCCCTCTGGGGATGCCAGCGCCTATTCCTCACATCGGAACCCGACAACCACGCCGCGCACAAAGCCTGGCTCGCCATGGGCTTTGGCAACGTTCCCGGAGACACCACGGATCAGGGCGTGTCCGTGATCTACAACTACAAGGGGCCAGGGAAACACCGCGCTGTATATGAGCGACAGATCGGCGCCTAGCATCAAGCAATCCGCGCAAACCATCGCCAGCAGGCCCCAGCACGGGCGTCGTTGCACCGCAGCACTGGCATCTCAGACCCGCCCATCCTCGCCGTGAGGCGTTCGTCGCCATGGGAAAGGACAGCCTTATAAGGGGTCTACTGCCGTTCTCGTGGGTCGGGTTCATGATCGTCCGGGTAGTGGTGGGCAGAGGCCGCCGCGGCGGAGGTTGGCCATGGTGATCAGCGCTTTGGCGCTGTGGTAGCCGTAGGCCTGGCGGGTCAGCACGCGCAGGTGGACGTTGTTGGCCTCGATGCGGGCGTTGGACAGTCCGCTGTCGAGCATGTTGTGGATCGCGGGCAGGTGACGGCGGATCGTCTTGGCCAGCTTGACGAACGGGGCCAGTTTCGACCGGCTCGCCCAGCGTAGCCACGCCTGCAGCAGGAGCCTGCCGTCGGCGCCCTTGACCGCGATGATCTCCCGGAACTGTTCCTTGAGCAGGTACGCCCGGTACAGCGGCCGGTTGGTGGCCTGGATCGTGGCCAGGGTCGCCTTCTGCTTGTCGGTCAGGTTCGGCGGGTTCTTCCACAGCGCCCACCGGGCGTCTTTGAGGGTCTTGGACGCCTCGGTGCGGCCGCCTTTGCCGCCACGGGCGGTGTTCCACACCGCCCGGCGTACCTCGTCGAGGGCGTCGGTGACCCAGGCGACCAGGTGATAGGGGTCAAGGCAGCGGACCGCCTGCGGCGCCCGCTCGGCCACCACGTCACCGATCCAGGCGGCGGCGTCGGCCGACACGTGGGTCAGCGCCGCGGCCCGCTGCGCGCCCAGTTCGTCGAAGAACGCGGCGACGGTGGCCTTGTCCCGCCCGTCGGCGGCCCACACCAGACGGCCGGTGTCGTGATCGACGACCAGGGTCAGGTAGCGCTGGCCCTTGCGGTAGGCGACCTCGTCGATACCGATCCGTTTGAGTCCGGCCAGTCGATCGGGTGCCGGCGGCGGCAGCGTCGACGACCCGGCCGACGATGGCGACCACGCTGCGCCAGGCGATGCGCAGCAGCCCGGTCACCGCCGACGCGGACGTGCGCGCGGCCAGCCACGCCGCGGTGTCCTCGAACGCCGTGGTGAACCGGGCACCGTGACGCGCCCACGGCACCGCGATCACCGTCGGCCCGTGCTCGGCACAG
The DNA here is from genome assembly GCF_039871625.1 of Micromonospora sp. B11E3. Taxonomy (NCBI): domain Bacteria; kingdom Bacillati; phylum Actinomycetota; class Actinomycetes; order Micromonosporales; family Micromonosporaceae; genus Micromonospora; species Micromonospora sp. B11E3. The sequence continues at coordinate 9,620 of NZ_JBDPMC010000095.1, forward strand.
TCGACCCGAGGCACGGCGGCCTCGATGACCACCCGCAGCGTGCCGAAGTCCAGGTGCCGCCACCGCCGCCTGCCCCAGCCGCGGTCGTACCACGGCGCGCGAACCCGGCAGCGCCCGCAGCGGCGCGCCGCGCCCTTGCGCGGCCGGGCAGAGATCACCAAGACCTCACCGTCGGTGTCGTCATCGAGGCGCACGCCCTCGACGACGGCCCGTTCCAGCCCTGCCTGTCGATGCAATACCCTGGTCAAACGCACGCCGTTTCCCAATCTTCAGTTTCTGACCTTCGACAAGCCAGAAACCTAGACGGGACACGGCGTGCCCTGTTGATCAGGGCGTCAACCCACCCACGAGAACATCACAAGAGCCCTTATAAGGGACACGGCACCGCCGCATACTCCGATGCCGCGACGGGCGGGCGGATTGACCAGCCAGTTCGTGATCGACGGTGTTCCGGGACGGCTGGCCACCGCCCCGTCGGGTTCATCGGCCCCCACGGTGTCTGGCTCACCCGATGGGCCGCCGACGGCAGCACCGGCCTCGCCTGCGTTACCTCGATCGCCACGCGCCGCAGCTGCGTATCGCTCTGCACGCCGCCCGGCCCCTGGCGGGCAAGCCTGTACGGTGCCAATACCTGTCGCACCTGCAGTGAGCTGGGGCTTCATGGGAATGAGGCACCTTCGTGGTCATGGTCTTCCAGCTGGTCTATCTGGTCGCGATCCGCCTGTTCGACGCTCTGCTCCTCGCGGCGCGCAGCGACCGCGCGGTGCTCGCGGAGCTGCTGGCCCTGCGCCACGAGGTCGCGGTGCTGCGCCGTCAGGTCCACGGCCGACCACGACTGTCCTGGCCAGACCGGGCGATCCTGTCCGCGCTGGCCCGCCGCCTGCCCCGCGCGGTCCGCATCCACCGGATCGTGACCCCGGCGACCCTGCTGGCCTGGCACCGCCGGCTGGTCCAACGCCGCTGGACCTACCCCCACCGCGGCAGCCGACCACCCATCAGCGACGAGACCCGCGAGCTCATCCGCCGGATAGCCCGGGACAACCCCCGCTGAAGCCACAAAAGAATTCAGGGCGAGATGCTCGGACTGGGCCACCGCGTCGGCCTCGGCACCATCCGCCGAATCCTGGCCCGTGGCCGCCTCGGCCCCGCACCCCACCAGACCGACACGCCTTGGCGAACGTTCCTGCGCGCCCAGGCCACCGGCCTGCTGGCCACCGACTTCTTCCACGTCGATACCGTGTGGCTGCGCCGGCTGTACGTGCTGGTCGAGACGCCGCCGCGCACACCGAGGGCGAACTGTTTCGTGGAGCGCTGGGGCCGCAGCATGCGCGAGGAGTGCACAGACCACCTCCTCATCTACGGCGAACGGCACGCCAGGACGGTACTGACCGAATACGTCCGACACTTCAATGATCACCGGCCGCACCAAGGCCACGGACAGGTGGCACCCAACCATGACCCGGGCGTCGCCGTGCCGATCGACGGCGTCGTTCGACGCCGACGGCGGCTGGGAGGAATCATCAACGAGTACCATCGAGCCGCCTGAACGAATCCTTGAACCCGCTAGTCAGCAGCCGGAATCTAGTTTTGGCACCATACAGGGCCGAGGTGCTCCCGCCCGCCGATGACGATGACCTGTTCCCTGATCGTCAGCTCCCCTGCGGCCAGGTTGATGTCCTCCCAGCGCAGGCCTGCCATCTCGCCCCGGCGCGGGCCGCGCAGCGCCACCAGCCACCACAGCACGAACAGCGGATCGTCGCGCACCGCCACAAGAAACCGCGCCAGGTTGTCGAGGTCCCACACCGCGACCCGTGGGCGCACGCCGGTCTCGCGCCACACCGCCTCCTGCTCGTCATCCCAGACCACAGCGTGCGGGCGCGCCCCGTTCGGTAGCCGCAGGTTCCGGGCGGGGTTGTGGCCGACGATGCCCTGCCGTCTCGCCTCCGACAACGCGCTGCGCAGCACCGCTCGGATCCGGCTCACGCTGCCCGGCGAGATCAGCCGGCCACCGCGTACGACCTGGCGGCAGATCGCGTCCATGGCCCGCTGAACGGTCTTCACGCGCAGCTTGCTCAACCGATACACGCCAAGGTGCGGGATCAGGTACTTCTCCACGATGCTGCGGTAGTTGAGCACCGTCGTGGGCCTCAGCCGGCCCTCAAGCTCCGACAGCCAGAAGCGCAGCCAGCGCCGCACCGTCCACGTCCGCGCCACCGCCTCCGGCCCCGGCAACCGGGCCAACTCCCAACACGCCCGCTCCGCCTCAGTCAGGGTCGCGAACCCGCCCCGGCGAACCCGATCACGACCGCCGTCCACCCCGTTGACCTGCAGCGAGAAGTACCAGCGCCCGTGACTGAGGTCCGCCAGCCGCTCGCAGCGAGCGCCGAACTGCTTACCCGTCTCCTCGTCACGGCAGCCACACCGCCGGTACACCCGGCCCAGCCCATCGGAGGTGCGCATCAGCACCCACCCCAGAAGCCGAATCCAACAGCAGGCAGAGCCCGCAGCACGGCCGGACAGACATCAGCAGCCCGAACACGAGAACCGGACTTCACTACACTAAACGTCACAGTCTTCCTCAACCAGATTGAGTCCGACAGACCGGAAGGTAGGAGTCCGAGCCCTTCGAGCGCACCCACCTGACGAACCCGCAGCGCCGCCAGACAGGCCAGCAGCTCAGCGCGCCGCGCGAGCCCAAGTACGTGTGTCACAGGTGTGACTCACACGTGACTCACACGACGACAGGGAAGATAGCCAACCGGCTATCTTCCCTGGTCAGATAAGCGCGCCCGAAGGGACTCGAACCCCTAACCTTCTGATCCGTAGGGCGGGTCTCGCATCGACAGGTGTTCACCTATCGTCGGGCAGTACCTGACCCGTGAAAGGAACAGCTAGCTTGGACACCGATCCGAGCTTTCTGCGAATAAGGCATTGAGGGTTGCCGCTAAGAGTAAAACCCTAGGTTGATAAGTCGATAACTCATTGCCTCGGCACTGACGTCGAAGGTCGTCGCCAAGCGTGAGATGAGTCGGTCTCGACTGGAGATTGCAGGGCCACTCAATTCCTCTTGCATTTGTTCAAGGATTTGCTCTTCGGGCATGAGCAACGCGGCAGCGAAGGCGTTCGCTTGGATCTCCTTGAGGTCGACGCCCATGCTTGATCGGCCGTCGCGCCAGTTGATCTCGCGGTCCACGACCAATGGGTCGCTCTGGTGTAGTTGCATGTGGCCGATCTCGTGAGCGATCGTGAATCGCTGTCTGCGGCGCCCGGATAGGGTGTTGATGCCGATTATCTTCTCAGTCCCGTCGCGGTACATGAATCCGGACTGGTTCCCGTCGAAGCGTTGGCGAATGACTTGCGCGCCTTCGAGGTGTGCGATTTCCTCGACCGGGATTGGCAATATCCCGAGAGCATGCTTTCGTAGCAACTCCCCGGCGGCCTGTTCCGCATCACGTCGGGTCTTCATTACTGCGACCGCCTACCTACACCGGTCCGTACGGCCGAAAGCACGAAGTCCCTGTCGTCTGCCTGAAGGTTGCGCGCTTCGGCGTTCAACCTCGCGAGATCGATGGTCTTGTCCTGTCGCCTGTTCGGGAGAAGGTCTTCTGGACCGACGTCAAGCGCCTCGGCGATTCCAAGTAGGACGTGCAGCATGATTTTCTGCCGTCCTGCCTCCAGGTTCGCAACCGAGGACCGAGTCAGGCCGATCCGCTGTGCGAGCTGCCCCTGCGTGACACCCGCCCGCGTCCGAGCGTTTCGGACCCGTTGACCGAGTTCGTCGTAGATGTCCTTAATCTCGGCCTCCTCCATGGGCCGCATTATGTGCCGACAGCCGACGCAATGTCAACCACACAAACCCCGTTTGCCCCACAAACCCCGCAAACCTCGTCGGTCGCTCCAGTTGACAGGCCGACTTGTCGTGATCTAGCGTCAGCCACGCAACCGCTCCAACCGCATTACGTTTGCTCTGCAAACCTTCGGCGTTCGGAGCCACTACTAGCGCTGGAGGCGCAACATGCTGTATCCGCTCGGAGGTCTGCCCGTTCAGGAGTACGACCTCACCTGCACGATCTCGCCCACGTCCCGCACCTCGCACAACAGCGACACCGCCCTGGTGTCGACCGAGATGCTGGTGCAGAACAACACCGGCGAGAAGATCACCTTCCCGTTCATGGTCCTGCTCACCGACTCCGGCAAGGGCGCCGCGAACCACGCCTCGGTGGAACCGCGCATCCTGAACGGCAGCCAGCCGGTGGAGGTGGACGAGGTCGACGAGAAGGAGGCCGCCCGTCTCGCCGAGGAGCGGGTCGCCACGATCGGCGCGGACCCCGCCCTGCGCGCCGAGGTCAACCGCTGGGTGGAGCATGCGCTGGCTGCCGCGGAGCGCACCCGCATCGGACGCACGACCATCAAGCCGGGCGAGTCCCGCCGGATCGTGACCCAGCAGCGTCTGCGCATCCAGCCTGACGGCCAGGGCAACTTCCAGTTCCAGACCATCGCGCCCAGCCCGCTGTTCACCATCCTCACGCGCGGCCGGGTGTCGGCCTACGTCCTGCTGCCCTTCGAAGACGAGGACGTGCGGATCTCCGTCGTGCCCGAGCTGACCGAGCAGGGCTTCGGCTACGAACTCACCCGCGTCAAGCAGCGGCAGATCGGGTCATGGTTCTGGCAGAACGACCCGATCCTCCGCCTCGGCTACCGCTACAACTGATCCCCACCCTGGCGGTGACCCGCTCCACGATGAGCGGGCCACCGCCAGTCGTTCGGCTGGCGGCTCCCCGCCGGACATTAGGAACGCTCAGGACAGCGCGGTGAAGTACCGCTCGGCGTCGAGGGCGGCGGCGCGGCCGGGGGCACCGGAGGCATCTGGATTGCGCTGGTCATGTCCGTGCTGTCGTGTCCGGTCGCTGTCCGCAGGTTGGGCAGGTGCTGGCAAGTGCTCGTTGACGTGCGGTGCGCTGTCGTGCGGCTTGGCTGGCGACGGCTGCTGCCAGGAGCACCGCTCCGGTGAGGAGGATCGCCGCGGTCGTCGCGATGAAGGCCGTCGGGGTGGGTGCGCCGCCGCGGCTGCCCCAGACCGCCTGGGTGAGTTGGTTGGCTCCGAACAGGCCGGCCGGGGTGGCGAGCAGCAGGGTCGCCCAGAGGCCGGTGTCGTCGGCTCGCAGGGCGCGGCCGAGCCCGACGATCAGGGCCACTGCGAGCATCAGCCCACCGACCATGGCCAGGATCTCCGGGGTGGAGCGGTACGAGGTGAACACTTTTCCGCCGTTCTGTGCGGCGAACGACAGGGACACGGCTGTTCCGAAGCCGGCTGCGAGTGGCGGCAGACTACGTCCGACCCGGCTGGGGTGGGTGGGTAGCGCGAGGGTGGCCAGGCCGAGCGCGACGGTCGGGAGCAGCACGAACAGCGGCGGCCGGGGTTGCCCGGTGAGGGCAGCCGCGGGCGGCAAGGCGATGGTCAGCAGGAGACCACCAGCCGCCGCATAGCGGGCCCAGCGCCCGGGTAACGCCGTGGCGGTGACGCCGACGAGTAGCCAGCCCAGCCAGGTGACGGTGCCGAGGGTTTGGAACGGCCCGACCGGGTCGAGCCCGGTGATGCGGGGGTCGTCGACTTCGACCTGGAGAAGCAGGAACACCGCGAGGGCGATCAGGGTGTTCAGCGCGGCGGTCGCGGCGAGCGGGAGGGCGTCGGCCAGCCCGAGGGCGCCGTATCCGCGCAGTCGTTCTCTGAGTCCGGCGCCGAGCAGGTCGAGGGCGTCGTGCGGGGAGGGCCAGCGCCGTTGCGGGTCGACCAGGTCGAGGTACGTCTCGACGATCTCCTCTCCCCGCTCGGCCTGGTAGGGGCGCGGGTAGACGCGAAGGAGCCGCCGGTAGCGGCGTTCCAACGGCGATCCGGTCTCGGCCGGTCCCGGGGTCGGGTTGGGCTGGTTCATGTCGGACCTCCGGTCGGCCGAAGAACGGGCCGGACCATCGGCCCCGGACGGCCGGCGGAGCCGTGTGCCGTGCTGCCGCCGGCGGGGCGGACGTCTGTCGGGCGGGCCTTCAGTCGTTGGGTGGCGGCCTCGACGTTTCGGCGTAACCGTTCGGTCTCGGCGGCGAGCACCGACCTGCCGGCGTCGGTGAGTCGGTAGTAGCGGCGTAGTCGTCCCTCGAACGATCTCCTCGTGGTCTGGCTCGACCAGTCCCTCGTCGGTGAGCCGGTCGAGTGCGCCGTAGAGAGTGCCGGGCCGCAGCGCCAGCCGCCCGCCGGAGAGGGCAGCGACGTCGCTGATGACGCCATAGCCGTGCATGGGCTCCCGCGCGAGGGCGGTGAGGATCAGGAAGGTGGGTTCCTGCAGCGGCTTGGGTGTAGCCATAGCCGCAATATATCGGCGGTCGAGCTATGCCGGCGGCAAAGCGGCGAGAAAGTCGTGCACAGGCGGCGCGTCGACCGGGGCCACTGGATCGGCACCGACCGTTGATCGTCTCGTCACCTTGGTCTATGCAGGCCCGTAGCCGGCAGAGGGGGCCGGAGAGACTGCCCCCCGGGGCGGGGAGGCCGGTGGCCGCGAGGGTGAGGTGGTGAACCAGCCGCGAAACGCCGACGACCGGTGTGCGGCCACGGCGGCGCGTGAATGCACCCGCCGGGCCGTGGCCGGGATGGCGGCCGGGTGGGCCAGGCACGGCCCGGCGGGCGGTCCCGGCGGCATTGCGCATGCCGCGCTGGCCGACGCAGTGTAGGTTGCGGCAGTCGCCGCTGAACCTCATCAGCCTGGACACCCAGACCAGCGGCTGCTGCGCCATCTGATGACCACCACCATGGTGCCCGCCGACTGAGCGAACGCCACGGGTGGCCCATCGTCGGCCAGCGCCCTGCTGGTCGCCTGGTCCCAGGTCGGACGACTGCTTTCTTCGGCTTGTTTAGTCCCGCAAGGCGCCTGGTCGATATCACGCGAAACCATTCTGGAGATATCGGGCGGCTCGGCTCGGCGCGTGTGGTGGACTCCGCGATCAGATTCCGGCCTGCAGTAGCTATGCGGTTGCTAGTGGGTTCGGTACGCTGCGTCAGTGTCTGTTAGCCATGCGTTGTTGGGGTTGTTGGAGCCGGCTCCGATGCATGGCTACACGCTGCGCCGCCGCTACGACGACTGGTTCGGTGGGGGGCGGGCGATCGCGTCGGCTCAGGTCTATTCGTCGTTGCGGCGCCTGGCACGCAGCGACTGGGTGGAGCTGGCGGGCGTCGAGGCCGGCGGCGGGCCGGAGCGGCGGGTGTATCGGGTCACCGGACCGGGTGTGGCCGAGTTGGAGCGGTGGCTGGCGGAACCCCTGGTGCCGGATGTGCGGGCGTCGCGGCAGGAGCTGTTCGCGAAGGTGGTGGTGGCGACGTTGACGCGCCGCCGCCCTCGGGAGGTGCTGGACCAGCAGCGGCATCAGCATCTGGCGCGGATGCGGCAGCTGCGTGAGCTTCGGCAGTCGCCGGAGGTGTTGACCCAGCTGGACGCCGATTTCGAGATGTTTCACTTGGAGGCTGACTTGCGGTGGATCGACGCTGCCGAGGCGCGGGGGACGCGGCTCGCCGCCCGTCTGGAAGGTGCCGGCGATGACCAGATCTCCTGACCGAGCGGCCACTGTCAGGCCAGACGTGGGTGAGACGCGGGGGGGCGCGGCAGTGGCCGGGCGGGGCCTGCGGTTGCGTTTCGGCGCCACGGTCGCGCTGGACGGCGTGGACATCGATGTGGGGCGCGGGGAGATCCTCGCGGTGATGGGCCGCTCTGGGTCGGGCAAGTCGACTCTGCTGCACGTGTTGTCCGGGGTACTGGTCCCGGATCAGGGCGAGGTGCTGTTCGGAGCGCAGCGGCTGGACACGTTGGGCGATGCCGCGCGAAGCCGGATTCGGCTGCGGCATTTCGGATTCGTGTTCCAGTTCGGGGACCTGGTGCCGGAGTTGTCGTTGCGGGACAACGTGGAGCTTCCGTTGCGGCTGGTCGGGGCGAAGGACGCTGCAGCGGCGGCGCAGGAGTTGCTGGAGGAGTTCGAGATCGCGGCGGTGGCCTCACGCCGTCCAGGCCAGGTCTCTGGTGGGCAGGCGCAGCGGGCGGCGGTGGCCCGTGCGCTGGTGCAACGGCCGGAGGTGGTGTTCGCCGATGAACCGACCGGGGCGTTGGACAGCGTGTCGGGTGAGTTGGTGTTGGACGCGTTGACCGCGGCTGCGCGGCGCCGCGGGGCGGCGGTGGTCGTAGTGACCCACGAGGCGCGGGTCGCGGCGTACGCGGACCGCACGCTGTTGCTGCGTGACGGGCGCGTCGAGGGTGAGCCGCGGTGATCGCGCCGTGGCTGCGTCTGGGCCTGCGTCTCGCGGTGGCCGGGGGTCATAGGGCCGCCGGGCGGCTGGCGTTGATGGCGTGCGGTGTGGCGGTGGGGACGGTGGTGTTACTCGGCGCGTTGTCCGTTCCTGCGGTGATCTCGGAGCAGGCTGCCCGCGAGCAGGCCCGCACCCCGGTGCTCGCGGACACGCCAGCTGCTGGCGGGGTGCGGATGGTGCCGGTGGACGACGCGATCGGGGCCCGGCCGCTCACTCGGGTCGCGGTAGCCGCCGACGGCCGGGCGCAGGTGCTGCCGCCCGGTGTGGCAGTGCTGCCGGCGGCCGGAGAGGTGGTGGTGTCGCCTGCCCTGGCCCGGCTGCTCGAGGTCGATGAACGGGTGCGGGGGCGGTTCCCGCAGCGGGTGGTCGGCACGATCGGACCGGCGGGGCTGATGGCCCCGGACGAGCTGCGGGCCTACGTCGGTGTGCCGACCGGGCAAGTGCCCGCTGAGGTGCCGCCCGTGGTCGGCTTCGGCTCCGCCGTGGCGGGTCGGACGGCCAGCACTGCGGCCGGTGCGGCGTGGGCGGATGCGTTCACCACCGAGCGGGTGATGGCCTTCGCCTTCGCGCTGTTCCTCCTCGCCCCGCTGGGGGTGTTCCTGGCCACCTGCGCGCGGCTGTCGGCGGTCAGCCGGGACCGGCGGCTGGCCGCGATCCGGCTCCTGGGTGCCACCCGCCGGCAGGCGCAGCTGGTCAACGCCGGGGAGAATGCCCTGGTCACCGCTGTCGGCGCCACGCTCGGCACCGTATTGTTCGTGGCGTTGCGGCCCCTGTCGGGCAGCTGGCATCTCGGCCGTTTCCATTGGTATCCCGCTGACGCCCGTGTCAGTGCGCCCATGATCGTCGCCGTCGGAGTGGCGCTGACCGGCTACGCGGTGCTGGTGGCGGCCGTGGCCTCCGCACCGGCGATCCGGAGCCCTCTCGCCGCTCGCCGCGACGCTCCCGCCGCCGCGCCGTCACCCAGAAGACTGCTCATCCTGGCCGTCGGCGCCGTCCTCGTCGCCGCCGCCGCGCTGGCGCCGGCCGGGTTCACCGTACGGGCCGCCCTGCTCGCCGCGGGTGTGCTCACCTGCGCGGCGGGGCTGCCGCTCGCTCTGCCGGTGCTCACCTCACGCGCGGGTCGAGCGTTCGCAGCCGTGCGGGTGCCGGTGGCCCTACGGCTGGCCGGACGCCGTCTCGACCACACTCCGTCCGTCGCCCCCCGGCTGGTCGCGGGCATCGTGGTGTGCGTCTTCGTCTCCGCGATCGGTCTCGTCGCCGCCAGCACCTATGCTGCGTGGACCCGCCCGGGTGAGCACAACGGCGTATCGACGCTCAGCTACGACCTGCCGGCCGGCAACGCCGCGCTCGTGCCCGACCTACGTGCCCAGCCGTTCGTCATCGGCGTGGCCGCCACCCGCACGCTTCCCGGCGTCGTCACCGGCCAGCCGCATCCCGTGCCGGTCCTCGTCGCCGACTGCGCCGACCTCCGTCACATGTTCACCGGCGCCCAGGACTGCCGCGACGGCCAGGCCTACCCCGCATCCATTGACGGCACCGACGCCACCGACACCACCACCGTGGAGATCACCACAGGTGACAAGACCATCAACGTGCCCGTCGCCGCCACGAAGCTGACCCTGCAGTCCCGACTGCCGTCCTCACGCAACGCCGCCATCGTGGTCACCCGCACCGCTCCCGCCTGGCAGGGCCAGCCGCCGGCACCCGACTCGATCATCGTCTCCCTGCACGCCAGCGAGGCTGACACCGATCGGCTGTACCAGTTCCTCGCCGTCCATGCGCCCGCCATCGCCGTGCAGGGATACACACCCGTCCAACGCGGCTTCGACCCCGCCGCGATGCTCACCCTCATCGCTGCGGGACTGGCCATCGCCGTCCTGCTCTCCGGCGCGGCCTTCGCCGCAGCCGCCACCGACCGCGTCATCGAACGGCGCCCCGCCAACAGCAGCCTCGCCGTCCTCGGCACCCCCCGACGGCAACTCGCCGCAACGGAACTGGCCTTCCTCGCCATTCCACTCGCTATGGGAGTCGCCATCGCTCTCGCCGCCGCGGCACTGGTCCTGCTCAGCGCCGCAAACCTGCTCAACCTCGACCCGGCACAACTAAGCGCCGACGCCGCCCCCGCCGTCTGGGCGACCATCGCTGTCCTACTCGCCGCACTCGCCGTCGTCCCCGCCGCCAGCAGACACCGCATCACACCCGAGCACCTGCGCCGTCAATGAGTGGTGCGGGGGCCGCTCGGCCCCCGCACCACAATCGTTGCCACGCGGTCAGCAGGTGGAGCGGAGCTGGAAGCTCTCCGCCTCGTTGTCGAACCCGTGGGTGGTCGCCAAGTTGCTGGAGCTGCTGTTCGGGTTGATGCAGGCACGCGTTCCGGAGTAGCCGTCGTTGTCCCACAAGACGAGGACCAGACTCGTGTTGTTCTTCACCGAGCTGATCTCGTTGTCACCGTTCCAGCCGTCGATCTCGAAGAAGTCGCCCGGCCGCGTGCCCTGCGTGTAGTCCACGTACTTCGTCCCGCCGTAGTTGAAGTCCTCCCACAGACACACGTGGTTGCTCGCGCAGGTTGTGTCCTGGATGCCCACACCCGAGCTGCCTCCGCTCGGCGGTGCCGCGCTCGCCGCCACCGGCCCCTGCACGACGAGCGCGGCAGCGGCCGCGCTCGCGAACACGACCGCCAGTCTCCTTCTCATCCCTCAACCTCCCATGGTTGGAGTGGGAAACATCTTCGCCCACCCTCCACGAGATAACGGCCACTATCAATGACGCTTCATCAATCACTGCGCGGTGCGACGAATACAAGATGCCGCTATTGTCTCCCGGCCATCCAATGAGCCTTTCCGCGTAACGGGTCGTGGCGTTGGGTGATCAGGTTGTGCGGTTGTGCTCGATGTGCAGGAGTACGAGGGCCGCCGCGGTGATCCTGCCGATGTTCCACGGGCACAGGCTGACGTTGC
>NZ_JBDPMC010000096.1:0-20861 GCF_039871625.1 Micromonospora sp. B11E3
CGCTCAAACTCCAAGTACCAAGCCCGCGGACCCAACGTAGACCGGCATAGCTACAAAGCCACCATCGCGATCGACATCATCACAAACCATTGCGAAACACCCGCCGGACCTTAACCGAGCGGCGTTGAGACTAGTCGACGCGGGGAAGCGTGATGGTGAATGTCGTCCCGACGCCGACCTCACTCGCGACCGTGATGCTGCCGTGGTGATCGGTGACGATCTGCCGGGCGATGGCGAGGCCGAGGCCACTGCCCCCGGTACGGCGGCCCCGTGCGGCGTCGGCCCGCCAGAACCGGTCGAACACATGCGGCAGCGCGTCCGCTGCGATTCCCGAGCCGGTGTCGACGACCCGGACGACCGCCTGCGTTCCGGTGCGGCTCGCGACCAGCCGGACGCTGCCGCCCGCAGCGGTCGCCCGTAGTGCGTTGGTGACGAGATTGCCCACCACCTGGCGGAGCCGGTCGGGATCGGCGTGTACCGCAACGGGCTCGGCCGCCACGCGCAACGACACCCTGGCTGACTCCGCCCGGGCGTGGTGGGCGGTGCCGCAGGTCTCCAGGAGTTCGGCCAGATCCACCGTGACCCGGTGGTACGCCAGGTTGCCGGCCTCGGCCAGGGCCAGCTCCTGCAGGTCATCGACGATGCGCTGTTGCAGCACCGCCTCTTCGAGCAGCGAGGCGTAGAGCTCCTGGTCTGGCGTGATCACGCCGTCGGAGAGCGCCTCGAGATAGCCGCGCAGGTTGGCCAGCGGGGTGCGCAGTTCGTGTGCGACGTCGGCGACCAGCCGACGTTGCCGCTCTTCCCCGCGCTGTAGGGAGTCGGCCATCCGGTTGAACGACCGGGCCAACTCCGCCAGCTCGTCGTTGCCCCGCACCGGAACCCGTCCGGTGAGGTCGCCCCGACCGAGTCGCTGAGCGGCCGCGGTGAGCGTGTCGATGGGGCGCAGCACCCGCCGGCTCAGCAGCAGGGTGCCGATGACCGCGACCGTCGCAACGCCCGCTGCCGCCGCGAGCAGCGGACCGGCCGCCAGCGCGGACGCCGGGTCGCCGCGAGCGCCGAGGTAGACCCGGGCGGGTACCGGCGCGACGTCACTGATCTGGTTGGTGAAGACCTGGGTCAGGCAGGAATCCAGTGGTTCCACCGCCGTCAGGGCGCCACAGCCCTGCACCCGGTCGGCGCCGGCCGCCCGGTTCCGGTCAGCCTGGGCCGCGGCGTCGCGACAGCCGCGGACGATCTGGTCGACGCCCGGGCGATGGCGCACGGCGGCCGTGCTCGGGTCCGCGTCGAACCGCGGAACTCCCGTGCTGGTAGGTGAGGCGACGGCGGGGACGGATTCCCGGGTCAGGCAGGCCGCGAACAGCACGCCCGTGCGGTAGGCGGCGATCGCATCGACCACGCCTTTCGCCCGGCCCGCCGGCTCTGTTGGCAATGCGGCCAGGTTCAATACCGGCCGCGGGTCGACGAACCCGACCATCGTGCCGAGCGGCCGGGCGGTGCGGTCCTCCTGGGTGTCCGTGTCGACGATCACGTCGCCCGTGTCGGCGACCAGGTGGATCCGCTGACCGGTCTGGGCGCGCAGGTTCTGTACCAGGCTGGGCACGCCCTCCCAGGTGCCGTGCTGGCTGCCGTACGCCCTGAGTCGGCCGACGACCTGGTCGAGTTGCGCCCGGTCGGTGGTGGCCGAGTCGTTGATCTGTTGCGAGGCCTGCCGCAGGGTCAGCCACGCGGTCGCGGCGACCGCGCTCACCGCGACGAGGATGACCAGCCAGAGCACCCGTAGCCGAAAACTCACCTGCTGGCTCCGGGCGTGCCCTCGGGCGCCGGCATCGCCGCCGGTTCCGGCTTTGTGCCCGCCGCGGTCCAGCTCAAGGCGGACGTCGGTCTGTCCCGTAACGGTGCCGGCGGCGACGAATGGCCCGAGCTGGTCGCCTGGGCTCGCAAGCACGAGGCGGAGGGCAGCGTCCGCGTACACGGGGTGTGGTCTCACCTGACGAACGCCGACGTGCCTGGATGCCCGAGCATCGCGCGGCAGCTGTCGACATTCCGGGAGGCGCTGCGGATCGCCCGGGACGCGGGGATTGACCCCGCGGTGGTGCATCTGGCCAATTCGGCGGCGGCACTGGCCGTCCCGGAGACCCGGTTCGATCTCTGTCGGATCGGCCTGGCCATGTATGGCATCGACCCGTTTGGCGGGGCCGGTCCCCGCCGTTTCGGCCTGCGACCCGCCATGACCCTGCGGTCAAGGGTGATCAACCTGAAACGCGTGCCCGCCGGGACCGGCGTCTCGTACGGGCCCGACCACCTGACCGATCGGCCGACCACGCTCGCTCTGCTGCCGCTCGGGTACGCCGATGGCCTGTCGCGCACCGCCGAGGGCCGCGCGTGGGTCTGGCTCGCTGGTCGACGATGCCCCATCGTGGGCCGCATCGCCATGGATCAGTGCGTCGTCGACGTCGGCGATCTGCCGGTGGCGCTCGGCGATCCCGTGGTCGTCTTCGGCGCCGGCGCCGGCGCCGGCGCCGAGCCCGGCTCGCCCGACCCGGCCGAGCCGACGGCCGCCGAGTGGGCGCGGTGGGCCGGCACCAACCCGCACGAAGTCCTGACCGGAATCGGCGCGCGAGTGGCGCGCGTGCACCTGCGCGGGGGAGAGGCAAGATCATGACTGTTCGTCTGGCGGTGCTGTTCGGTGGGCGTAGCGGGGAGCACGACGTCTCCCGCCGCTCGGCGGAGAGCATCCTGGCCCATCTCGACCGCGACACGTACGACGTGACCGAGGTGCTGATCGAGCGGGACGGCCGGTGGCGGGTGAACGGCGACCGGGCCACGTTCGCGCAGGCGCTGCGGACCCTCGGCGACCAGGACGTGGTGTTCCCGGCGCTGCACGGCCCGTACGGTGAGGACGGCACCGTCCAGTCGATGCTGGAGTGGCTCGGCGTCGCGTTCGTCGGAAACGGTGTCTTCGCCAGCGCCGCGGGGATGGACAAGCCGGTCACGAAGAAACTCCTCGCCGCCGACGGCCTGCGCGTGGCCGCCGGGGTGACGCTGCGCCCCGACGAGGAGCTGTCGTCGCGGGATCAGGAGCGACTGGGACTGCCCGTCTTCGTCAAACCGGCCCGGGCCGGCTCCAGCCTGGGCGTCTCCAAGGTCGAACAATGGGCGCGACTGCCCGCCGCCCTGCGGCTCGCGCGGGGGAGCGACGCGAAGGTTCTCGTCGAACGCGCCGTGCACGGGCGCGAGATCGACGTCGGCGTCCTTCAGCACCCCGACGGTCGCGTCGAGGCCGGGCCGCCGCTGGAGATTCGGATGGCGAACGCCTCCTTCTTCGACTACGACGCCAAGTACGACGGCGGTGCCGTCTTCCACATCCCGGCCCAGCTCGATCCCGGCACCACCCGACTCCTGCAGGACCGGGCTGTGCAGGCGTTCCACGCGCTCGGATGCCGTGGCCTGCTCCGCGTCGACTTCTTCCTCCCGGATCCGGACGCCGACCACGGCACAGGGTGGACCGGAGACCACCGGGAGCCGGTGATCAACGAGGTCAACACCTTCCCCGGATTCACCGCCGCCTCCCAGTACCCGCAGATCTGGCAGCGGGCCGGCGTCGGCTACCCGGCACTGCTCGACATCCTCATTCAGGGCGCACTGCACCGACGCGGCACCGCCTCCCCCTGCCCGCGGCGCTGACCACGATCTGCCCGCGGCGCCGACCACGATGCGGGTCTGCGAGCCGGTGGCGATGCCCGACAAGACCCGCGATTTTCCGGGTGTTGCAGGGGCCGGCCGGTTGCGATGATCCCTTCGTGGGCGTGGGGAGCGCGGAGGGTGTACACCAGGGTTGCGGGCCGATCCCGTGCCTCGTCGACGTCTGGGCGCTTGGCGGCTGGGCCGTTCCCCGGCGACGTGGCGTCATGCAGGCTGGTTGGACAGAATTCTGCGGCATGAGACCGCGGGCGATCAGAGCCATCCGCAGCACGGCAACCGGCCAACGGTGGCTGGGACGCGCCAGCCTGCCGACCACTCCCGCCGGGGTCGAGCAGAGCGCGGTGATGGTCTTCCTCGGCGTACGGTTCGTCAATCTGCTGCAACTGGCGGTGACGCTGCCGTCCGCGCTCGGGCACACGGCGCGGCCAGTCCTGTTCACCGCGGTGCTCACCGGGTTCGCCGCGGAGTCGGTGCTGATCGCGGTTGTCACGGTGCGCGCGGGGAGGTACCGCGACCGGCGCTGGGGGTGGGCCGACACGGCGGTGGCCGTGCTGGTGTTGCTCGCGCAACCGGCCTTCACCACGGCTGAGGACATCACCGGGGACTGGACTGCCTGGGGGTTCGCCTGCACCCTCAGCACGGCGGTGGGAGCCTCGATCGTGTTCGCGCGTCGCCGCGAGGTCGGCTTCGCGGTGGCCATCCTCATGATCTGCTACCTGGCGACCGCCCTGTCAGGTGCGCAGCCCGGATCGACCAGGGCGACGGTGCTCGGCAACGCGTTCGCGTACCCGGGATTCGCCCTGCTCTCCCGGCTGCTGGTCGGTTACCTGCGCCGGCTCGCGGCCGACGCCGACGCCGCCCGGATGGCCGCCGCGCAGGCCGCGGCAGAGGCTGCCCGCATGCGGGAGGTGCAGCGGCAGCGGTTGCTGCTGCACGACAACATCAGCGTGCTCCACATGCTGGCCAGGCCGGATCTGCCCGAGGAACTCGGGGAAGCGCTCAAGGCGCAAGCCGTGGTACTGGCCAACCGGGTCCGCACGTTTCTGGACGACGCGGCGGATCGGATCGGCGCCGACGCGACCGGTCGGATCGGCTGGGACGGCGCCAGGCAGCGGCCGCTCACCGCGATCGTTCGGGACGCCGTAGCCGCCTATCCGGATCTGCGCGTGGAGACCAGCCTCGATCTCGCCGCCGGGGTCACCCTCCCGGAACCGGCCGCTGAGGCGTTGCGCGACGCGGTCGGGACCGTCCTGTCGAACGTCCGCCTGCACGCGTGCGCCAGCCGCGTGGTCGTGCACGCCGACGCCGATCCCGATGAGGACGAATGGGAACTCACCGTGACCGACGACGGCCGCGGGTTCGACCCCGCCGCAACGCCGTACGGCTTCGGCCTGCGGGTCCAGGTGGAGCAGACCCTGGCTGCCCACGGCATCAGCACACACGTGCATTCGGTGCCCGGCGACGGCACCAGGGTCACCGTACGCGGCTGCCTGACAGCGGTGGACCCGGCCAGCCGGTCTCCCCACCCAGGTGACCGTCCGTGACGGCCGCGACGATCCCGCGTGGCGGGCGCGTCCGGGTGGCCGGCGTGGACGACGACACCATCATCCGGGACGGGCTGCAACTGCTGCTGCCACAACTGGACGTCGTGGCGACCTTCGCCGACGCCGAGTCCCTGCTCGCCGCCCGACCGCAGGTGGATGTCGTCCTGCTCGACCTCAAGCTGGACGGCACCGGGCGTGAGCTCTCGCTGCGGGGGATCGACGCCGTACGGGCTGTGGCCGCCGCCGGGCACCGGGTGCTGGTCTACACGAACGAACGCCGCCGCGCGGTGCTGGCGGCCTGCCTGACCGTGGGCGCTCTCGGTATCGCCCACAAAGCCGAGCCGCTCGACGCGCTCGCCGACGCCGTCGCGCAGGTCGCCGCCGGGCACATCGTCATCACCCAGGCGCTCACCGGCCTGGCGGAGGTCGCGGACCGCCGGGGCCGGCTGCCCGCCCTGTCCCCGCGGGAACGGCAGGTGCTGGCCGGCCGGGCCCGCGGCGAGTCGTTCCGCAGCATCGCTGCCCGACTCTACGTGTCCGAGAAGACGGCCGCCGGATACATGGAGCAGGTCAAGGCGAAGTTCGCCGCGTACCTGCGCGACCATTCCCCCGCCGACCTGGAGTACAGCCTCGGCCTGGAGCCGGCCGACCTGCCTGACCGCTACCCGCACGACCCCGCCCCCTGAAGGAACCCGATGCCCGCCACCACCATCCCTCGGCCCCGACTCGGGACCTGCGCCCGCCTCATCGGGATCCTCCTGGCCGTGGCCGGTCTCGTGAGTACCCCCGTGAGCGCGGCGGCCGGCGGTCCGCGACTCACGGCCACCGCCCAGCGGGCAGGCGTCGACAGAGGTGCCCAGCCGGTGCCGGTCGACGGGCGCTGGATACGGGGTGACGCTTCGGCGAACCGCGCAACGTTCCTCGCCTGCCTCGGCGACTCCGGTGACGACTGCGCGGGCGGCGAGCGCGACGCGATGCCGCCCGGGTGGCTCGCCTTCCTCCTGGTGGTGTGCCTGCTCGCGGGTGCGGTGGGAGCGTGGTACCTCGGTTGGACGCTCATCGACATCGCGGCGGAGGCGATCAGGGACCGCCGGGCCGGCGAGCGGTTACGTACGGTCGCGATCTGGCCGGCGCTGGCCGCGCTGGAGGTCGCCTGGCTGGTCGTGTTCGACAACCTCGCCTTCGGCTACGCCCTTCCGCGGATCGGCCTGGAGGTCAACGCCCTGGCCGGGGTCGTGCTGTACCCGCTCTATCTGACGGTGTTGGTGGTCGGCCTGCTCATCATGATCGGCTACCCGGTGTTCGCGGCGAGTCTGCTCCGCTCCCGCACGCGGTCGGCCGGCCGGCGGCTCGGCCTGTACGCGGTGGTGGTGGCCGTCCTGATCGGTTGGCGACAGATCTACCTGCGGTTTCCGGCGGTCGCCGCGGGCCCCTTCGAGATCCGGACGGCATGGCTGAACGACGCATTGCACACCTGGACGCTGCAATGGCCGATTACGGTCCTCTGGCAGACGCTGCGGTTCTTCGCCACGCCGGGCGGCATCGCCGCCTTCTGCTGCCTCGCGCTGATCTCCGGAGTCCTTCCGGACCGCCGATGGGGCGGTCGCGGGACACCCGCACGTGCCGTCGTCGGTGCGGTTCACGGCACGGCGGTCAACGCCGCGGCGTTGCTCACCGGCACCGCGACGACGTTTGTCGTCGGCGTCATCGCGTTCGCCGTGCTCGCTCTCGCGGCGGCTTTTCTCGCCGCGTATGCCATCTACTACCTGCTGGCCATGGTGATCACGGGCGCGATGATCTCCTGGCTCGTCAGACGCTGAAACACGCTGGAGGATGAAGGAAATGACTGACTTCGATGACATGGTAGCCGCCGAACGTCGAAAGCTGGATGAGCAGGCGGCGGCCGAAAGCCGGTTGCAGGCCGCGGGGAAGTCCCGGCGGGACGCCTGGGAGCGCACTGAGTTGCGCGCGTGGCAGGAGAGCATCGACCGTATCCAGGAGTTGTTCTCCGCCGCGGTGCGACGGCTCAAGGCCGAAGGTGTCGAACCCTTGCCGGTACTTGAGCGCCGCACGGCGAGGTCGTTCCAGGAGGTCGACCGCCACGTCGTCGCGGGCCACCGATGGGAGTTCGAGGGAAGGTTCGCCCTGGACAAGCGCTGTCACGCCTACCGGGCCGTGGGCGCCCAGCCACTGATCCCCGCCGAGAGACGGCCCGATCGGAACATCGCCAGGCGGTTGGAGAAGTATCTGCGGGACAGGGGCCTGGTGCCGGGTGCCTACACGGGGCAGTCGAGCGCACAGCGTTTCGCCAAGCTCGATGACAGGTCGCGGCTGCGTACCGGCCTGGCGGCGGACCAGCCCGTGTTGCTGTGCCTGGGGGACGACCGGCACCCCATCGAGTTCGAACCGGCCAGGGCGGTCGAGTCCGGCCGCATCCACTGCTTCGGCAAGGCCGACGACGGCACTCCGCTGATGCTTCCGACGAACGACGACCGGCAACCGGAACCCTTGGAAGCCTTCATGGCGAGGGCCGTCGCCCGGCTCCTCGCGCGACAGCCGTGACGATCGCCGCAACCAGTTCGACCGTACTCGACACCAGACTCGACACCAGATGATGTGGATGTGCCGTGAACAAGCGATGGTCAGCGGCCGTTGCGGGCGTAGTGGCGCTCGTGGTCGCCGCCGGATGGGCCGCAGGTACGGGCAACCTGCCATGGCAGAAGCCAGAAACGGCCAGGTCGGGGACGGCGCAGGTCGGACCGGACGGAGGTACCTTTTCCTTCCCCGGCGGTGCCGTCGTCACGGTGCCCAAGGGTGCAGTGGCGAGCGGGACCACGTTGCGGGTGACGGCGCCGCGGCCGCTGAAGGCCAGCGAGGCGGGGCCACTCGGCGGCATCCACGCGGCCGTGGCGAAGTTCGACGTCTCCCTTGCCAAGGACGGTCAGGACGACGTCCAGCCGAAGGTTCCGCTCACGATCGAGTTGCCGTACGCGGGCAGGCCCAGGGCTGAGGGCGCGGAGCATGTGCTGGCCCTTCCGTACACGCCCGACGGCGACGCGTACGCCCTGTTGCCGTCGAGCGCCAACGGCACAGCGACGAAGATCTCCCTACCGCACCTCTCGCCGAAGTACATCGCGTACGTCAGCGACCGGGCGTTGCTCGCCTCATTCTTCCCTGAGCAGGTCGAAGAGAACCGAACCGACTGCAAGCAGGAAGTGACCGTGTCCGGTCAGCAGGTGACAATTGGTTCTCGCGGCTGGTCGCTCAAGGACGACAGCCCCATCTTCGCCTGCCTCTCCTCCGGCAGCGAGGGGTACGTCCGCGTCGGCATCGCCAACCGTACCAACTACATCTTGTCCGTGGCCGCCACGAGCGATGTCCGTCTCGCCGCTTCACCCGGCGACCACGAGGAGGAGGTGGTCAAGTATGTCAGCAGACTGCTGCCCTTCGGCGAGAAGGTCAAGGCGTACCTCGGGCGCGACGGCCAGCTGGTCGGGTCGATCAACACGAAGGACCTACCTGCCACCGTCGAGCTTCAGGGCGACTTCCGCACCTTTGCTGCCGAAAGCATCGTGAAGCTCTTCGGTCTCGCGGTTGGCCTGCTGACCGGCGAAGGCAACGCCGGCAAGACGATGGAGGTTGTCGGCGCGCTCCTCGAACAAGGCAACCTCGTCTCCTGCGTACAGAACTCGATGGCGCCGCTTGCCGGCCGAGCGACGCTCGGCCAGGTCATCAACGCCGGCGCCGGCTGTTTCGGCACCCTTGTCAGTTTGCTGGCCGGCCGGATGAACCTTGCCAAGGCACTGTGGCGGCTGGCGTGGGTGGGCGACGCGCTGAAGGCGCTCGTCGACACCGTCACATCGTCCATAAGCGGCATCCGGCTGCAACTGAGCAACACGCTGCGGGTCGCGGTGGTGGGGTCGGCCGGCGGCGCCAGCCCGGCCGGGCCGGCGTTCACGTTGAAACCGAACTTCGCCAGCTTCGCCGCGGGTGAAAGCATCTCCATGTTCGATCGCCTGACGATCCCGTATCCGAAGAACTGGATCGGGGCCATGAGCGAACCCGATGTGGTGATGAACTTTGCGGAGGACTGCGGCGGAGCCACTGCGGACTGTCCGCATGTCAACTTCGTCAATCTCGGTTCGGGGAAAGCGGACGAGTACTTCGGCGATGATCCGGTCAGGCACTGGGCCGCGCAGTCATGCTCGGGCGGCGCGCCCGGGAAGGTGGAGGGACCCGTCAACCTGACGCTGGGCGGACAGCCTGCGAGCCTCTACCGGCAGCGGTGCGGCGCGGACAGGTTCGCCTCGCCGCGCTACGCCTGGCTGGTGCCGGGAAAGCAGCTTTTCGTCATGATTACGGACGTCGGCGCCTCGCCCGAGATCGTAGAAGGTGCACTGGAGAAGGTGCGGTGGCAGTAGCACCTGTGCGGTCAGGGGTGGTAGGGGCCTCCGGGTGGCTCATTGCTGGTTCGCGGCCTGGTAGTGCTCGTCGGTGACCGGTTCGAGCCAGGTGGTGGGGTCGCCGCCGTCGGGGAGGTTCTCGAGCATGGCGAGGTGGCTCATGAAGGTGTCGGCGGTGGCGCCGTGCCAGTGTTCCTCGCCGGGTGGGCAGATGACGGTGTCGCCGGGGCGTACGCGCACGACC
Organism: Micromonospora sp. B11E3; assembly: GCF_039871625.1. Taxonomy (NCBI): domain Bacteria; kingdom Bacillati; phylum Actinomycetota; class Actinomycetes; order Micromonosporales; family Micromonosporaceae; genus Micromonospora; species Micromonospora sp. B11E3. Next base: position 9,894 of record NZ_JBDPMC010000096.1, read on the forward strand.
GTTCCGTCGCGGGTTCCGACCAGGCCGACGCCGTCGGTGGCGTGGAGGGTCTGGCCGACGGCGTGGGAGTGCCAGTTGGTGCGGGCGCCGGGGGTGAAGCGGACGAGGGCGACGACCATCCGCGACGGCTCCTGCCCCTGCCGGATGGGGGTAGTCACCCCGCCCGCCGAGCAGTCCGCTGAAGACCGGCGGGTCGGCCCAGCCTGGGGCGCACAACCAGGTGACGTTCCCGTCCGGGCCGATCAGCGCACCGCGGTGCCCGTCCGCGACCAGGGCGTACTCCCGCAGCACGTGCGGCCGAAGGCCGTCCCCGGCCGCCGGGCGGCTCGGCTGGTCGTCTCCGCGCACCCGGCCGCACCTCCCGTCGTCGGCCGGGCTACCCGTCCCGCACCGCCTCATGCCTGCGATCTCGACTACCTGGGGCGACAAGGGGTACCTACCGGCAGCGGCCGGGGTCCCGGGACGAGGCGCCCAACCGGCGGGCCGAGACGAACCACCGGAAAGGAGAGGCGATGGACGCGAGGAGCGGGCCGCCACGGCGGCGCCGGTCGGCGGCCGGACGGAACGGCCGGCCGTGAGGACCCAGGAGGTACGCCACCAGACCGGACGGGTCCTCGTGGTGGTGTGCGACAAGGGGGAGGAGGCGGTGGCGGCCGTCGGGGCGGCCCTGCGCGAGCAGCGGGTGCGCGCCGCGCGGGTGACCGCCGTGGGCGGCTTCGCCGACGCGGAGGTCGGCTGGTTCGACCGGGACCGGCGGGACTACCGCCGCATCGCCGTACCCGAACAGGTGGAGGTGGTGTCCCTGCTCGGCGACGTGGCGGAGCAGGACGGCGAGCCGGCCCTGCACGTGCACGCGGTGCTGGGCCGGTCCGATGGCAGCACCCTCGGCGGCCACCTGCTGCGTGGCCGGGTCTGGCCGACGCTGGAGGTGATCGTCTCCGAGGTGGCGCCCGAGCTGGCAAAGCGGGTCGACCCGGAGACGGGCCTCGCCCTGATCTCGGGGACGCCGCCGGAGCCCGGACCGTAGCCGGCCGCCGACGCGGGGCAGTGCGCCACCGGCGAAAGGCGCGTCCCCGGCCGGCCGGCGCCCACTACCTGTCGCGGTCGGCCTCACCGGGGTCGCGCCACTCCGGCGGGCTCAGCCGCTCGCCGTCGCGCTGGGAGTCCAGCGGGTCGCTGTCGGCCTCCCGGGTCTCCTCGAAGCTGGGCCGGCGCACCTCCTCGGGCGAGGGGACGTGGACCGGCCGGGCACCCGACTGGGGCAGCGGCTGGAACTCCTCCACCTCTTCCACGCCGTGCGCGCCCGTGGCGCTCGGCGGCTCCGGCCGGCGCGGCACGTGGTGCAGTTCCTCGGCGAGGTGCTGCGGCGGACGGGCGGCGCGCTGGGGCAGGTCCCGGCCGAGGTCGGCGACCAGGGGGCCGTACTTGGCGTCGAACGCGGGGCGCTCCGAGCGGATGCGGGGCATGCGGTCGAAGTTGCGCAGCGGGGGCGGGCAGGTGGTGGCCCACTCCAGCGAGTTGCCGTACCCCCAGGGGTCGTCGACGGTGACTGCGGCGCCGAAGCGCCAGGACTTCCACACGTTGTAGAAGAAGAACAGGGTGGACGTGCCGAGGATGAACGACCCGATGGTGGAGACCGTGTGCAGCATGGTGAAGCCGTCGCCGGGCAGGTAGTCGGCGTAGCGGCGGGGCATGCCCTCGTTGCCCAGCCAGTGCTGCACGAGGAACGTGGTGTGGAAGCCGACGAGCATGGTCCAGAAGTGGATCTTTCCGAGCCGCTCGTCGAGTAGCCGGCCGGTCATCTTCGGGAACCAGAAGTAGACCCCGGCGAACGCCGCGAACACGATCGTGCCGAACAGCACGTAGTGGAAGTGCGCCACCACGAAGTAGGTGTCCTGGACGTGGAAGTCCACCGGGGGGCTGGCCAGCAGGACGCCGGTGAGCCCGCCGAGCAGGAACGTGACCAGGAAGCCGACGGCGAAGAGCATCGGCGTCTCGAAGGTCAGTTGCCCCTTCCACATGGTGCCGATCCAGTTGAAGAACTTCACCCCGGTCGGCACGGCGATGATGAAGGTCAGCAGTGAGAAGAACGGCAGCAGCACCCGGCCGGTGGTGAACATGTGGTGCGCCCACACGTTCATCGAGTAGAAGAAGATCACCCACAGCGCGAGGACCATGCCTTTGTAGCCGAACAGCGGCTTGCGGGAGAAGACGGGGATGACCTCGCTGATGATGCCGAAGAACGGCAGCGCGACGATGTAGACCTCGGGATGGCCGAAGAACCAGAACAGATGCTGGTAGATGATCGGCCCGCCGTGGTCGGCGTCGTAGACGTGGGCGTCGAGGACCCGGTCGGCCAGCAGGGCCAGGAGCGCGGACGACAGCAGGGGGAAGACCACGACCGCCATCAGGGCGGTGATGAACATCGCCCAGGTGAACAGCGGCATGCGGAACATCGTCATGCCGGGCGCCCGCAGGATCAGGACCGTGGTGATCAGGTTGACCGACCCGAGGATGGTCCCGACGCCGGAGAGCACCAGCCCGATGATCCACATGTTGCCGCCGACGCCGGGCGAGTGCTCCGGCTCGCTCAGCGTCGTGTAGGCGGTCCAGCCGAAGTCGGCCGCGCCGCCCGGCGCGACGAACGACCCCAGCACGATCATGCCGCCGAACAGGTACAGCCAGTACGCGAAGGCGTTCAGCCGGGGGAACGACACGTCCGGGGCGCCGATCTGCAGCGGCACCAGATAGTTGCCGAAGGCGAACGCCAGCGGGGTGGCGAACAGGAACATCATGATCGTGCCGTGCGAGGTGAACAGCTGGTTGTACTGCTCCGGCGACAGGAACTGCATTCCCGGGCGGGCCAGTTCGGCGCGCATGAGCAGCGCCTCGATGCCGGCGGCGACGAAGAAGAAGAACGAGGTGACCAGGTAGAGCAGGCCGATCTGCTTGGCGTCCGTGGTGCCGAGCAGCTTGAGCAGCTTGTTGCCGGGCAACGCCGAACGCACCGGACCCGGATAGCCGCCGAAGTGGGCCGGTGCCAGGATCGCGGTCCCGCGGTCCCGGCCGGTCCCGGCAGTTGTCCGTTCGGGCATGGCTCACCCCATGGGAGACGGCGAGGAGCGGTTGACTTGTCGACCTTATGTGCACATGAGGGTGAAAGTGACGTATTCCCGTACAGTCCCCCGTCCGGGCGGGTGCATGATCAACCGCCGTCGCCAGCACCGCCTTCGCCGTCGCCAGCACCGCCTTCGCCGTCGCCAGCACCGCCTTCACCGCCGGCCGTCCTTTCGAGCGGACCCGCCCGATCCCCGGCACCGGCCGCCGCCGCGGGGACGCGTGTCGGCGCGAGGTGCGGGGACGGGTTAGGCTGCCCGCCGTGGCAGGTCTGTTGAGGAGTGTGGCGTCCCGACTCGGCCGGGTGACCGGTGGCGGGGCCGCGCGCACGCGTACGCCGGGGCCGATCCCGGCCCAGGTCGCGCGGCGCCGGCAGGTCTCCGCGTTGCAGCGACGGGAGCTGAGCTACGCCCCGGAGCCGGACGGCCAGGCCGACCCAGGTGAGATCGTCTGGACCTGGGTGCCCTACGAGGACGACCCGAGGCAGGGCAAGGACCGGCCGGTGCTGGTCGTCGGCCGGCAGAGCCGGACCCTGTTCGGGCTGATGCTGTCCAGCCAGAGCGAGCGGGACGGCCAGCGGCACTGGCTGTCCCTCGGCCCGGGCGCGTGGGACCGCGAGAACCGGCCCAGCTGGGTCCGGCTCGACCGGGTGCTCACCATGCGCGAGGACAGCATCCGGCGCGAGGGCGCGGTGCTCGACCGGGCCCGCTTCGACCGGATCGGGCGGGCCCTGCGGGCCGGCTACGGCTGGCGCTGACCCTCTGTCGCGGCGCCCGGGCGGCAGCCGGTGCGTCGGCGCGCGGCGAGGTCACGCGCTGTCGACGAGGTGGACCGGGCCCGGGATGTCCCCGACGAGTTGGCGGGCGGGCCGGGACGCACCGACGCTCTTCGCCTGGTACATGGCCGCGTCGGCGCGGTCGAGCGCCTCGGTGAGCTGGGTCGGGCAGGTGACCGGGGCGAGCCCGACCGAGGCGGTCACCCGCAGGCTGCGGGTGCCCAGCGGGATCGGCGCGGCGAGCGACTCGCAGAGCCGCCGGGTGGCGTGCTCGATCCACCGCCGGTCGACGGTGGGACCGGCCAGCAGGCCCGCGAACTCGTCGCCGCCGAGCCGGGCCACCAGGTTGTCGCCGGCGAAGGCGGCCAACCGCTCGGCCACGCAGATCAGCACCTTGTCCCCGGCGGCGTGACCGTACCGGTCGTTCACCTGCTTGAAGTCGTCCAGGTCGAGCACCACGGCGATCAGCGGTTGGCCGGCGGCGTCGGTCAGCAGTGCCGCGGCCAGCCGGAAGAACGCGCGCCGGTTGGGTAGCCCGGTCAGCGGATCGTGGCTGGCGGCGTGGCGCTCGGCGGCCAGCTCGGCCCGCAGGTGCGCGATCTCCGCCTCGGCGACCTGGGCCCGGCGGCGCAACTGCCACGCGGAGACGAGGGCGCCGGCAGCTGAGATCCCGGACGCGATGGTCAGCGGATCCGGCACGAGCCCTCCCCTCGCCGCGTCGGCCGGCGGGCGACGGCCAACGCCCGTTCGGTCTCACGTTTGCCCTGGTGCGAGCCCAGGTCGGGTAACCCAAAGTGAGCGGATGGGCACCGCCCATCTGCGATATCATGCTCGCTGCCCAGTGCAGATGCAATAGCAGATGCACGTGCAGATGCAACCGTTCGTCAGGCACCCCCTCGCCAGCACCGCTCCTCCCGCGGCATCGGCAGGCCCCGAGGAGAAGGACGCCCCATGCAGCAGCCACCCAACGGCGTTCCCGCCGCCCAGCTTCCCGCGCTGAAGTGGCAGAAGAGCCGGCGGAGCAACCCCAGCGGCAACTGCGTCGAGCTGGCCGAACTTCCCGACGGCGCCGGGATCGCCGTCCGCAACTCGCGCCACCCCGAGGGGCCGGCGCTGATCTACACGGTGGACGAGATCGCCGCCTTCGTCCTCGGCGCCCGCGACGGGGACTTCGATCACCTGATCAACTGACTTCGCGTCACCGGCCGACCGCGTCCCGTGATGTGGGAGGGCGAGTCCATTCGCCACGGGTTCAACTCACTATCGGTCCGTGGCATGCTTACACGTCGGCCGGGGTGGGGCCCGGCCGGCGAGAGCTGCCAGGTGGAGGGTCGGGGCGTGACGATGGTTCCCACCGGAGGCGGTCCGGCCACCGGTCCGACCGTGTTGCGCATGCTGCTCGGGGCGCAGCTGCGCCGGCTGCGCGAGGAAAGGGGGGTGACCCGGGAGGGCGCCGGCTGGGAGATCCGGGCCTCCGAGTCGAAGATCAGCCGGATGGAGCTGGGCCGGGTCGGCTTCAAGGAGCGCGACGTCGCCGACCTGCTGACCCTGTACGGGGTGGTGGACGCGGACGAGCGGGAGGCCATGCTCAAGCTCGCCCGGGACGCGAACAGCCCCGGCTGGTGGCACCGGTACGGCGACGTGCTGCCCTCCTGGTTCCAGTCCTACCTGGGCCTGGAGTCGGCCGCCGCCCTGATCCGCAGCTACGAGGTCCAGTTCGTGCCCGGCCTGCTCCAGACCCCCGGGTACGCCCGGGCGGTCGTCCTGCTCGGCCACCCCCGCGCCGGCGTCGAGGAGATCGACCGCCGGGTGGGCCTGCGCATGCGGCGCCAGGAACTGCTGAGCCGCCCGGAGCCGCCGCAGCTGTGGGCGGTGATCGACGAGGCGGCGCTGCGCCGGCCCATCGGCGGGCCCGAGGTGATGCGCGGCCAGCTCACCGCCCTGATCGAGGCGACCCGCTCGCCACACGTGCGGGTGCAGGTCATCCCGTTCGAGGCGGGCGGGCACGCGGCGGCGGGCGGCGCCTTCACCATCCTCCGCTTCGGCGACCAGGACCTCCCGGACATCGTCTACATCGAACAGCTCACCAGCGCCCTCTACCTCGACAAGCGGGAGGACCTGGACTACTACGCGGCGGCCATGGAACGGCTCTGCGTCGAGGCCGAGCCACCCGAACGGACGCCGGACCTGCTCACCCGGCTGCGCGACGAGCTGTACCCGGGCTGAGGTCGGCCGCCGGGCCGAGCCCGGCGGCGGCGGACGCCGGCGGGGCGGTCGCCCGCCGGCCCGGACGTGCGGCCGAGCCCGGCGGCGGCGGACGCCGGCGGGGCGGTCGCCCGCCGGCCCGGACGTGGCGCACTCGCCGGGCAGCGCACGACAGTCCGCCCGCCCGGGGCAGCTCACGGCAGTCCGCCCACCCTGGCCCGGACGGGACTCGAGGGTCCGATTGGGCACCCGCGGTTGGTGCGCGGCGGCGCCCGGCAGGCAGACTGGACCCCATCATGTCGCCGTTCACTCCCACCCTCCGGCTGCACGACCGGTACGTCCTGCGCGAGCGCATCGGCCTCGGCGGGATGTCCGAGGTGTGGCGCGCCGACGACGAGGTGCTGCACCGGCCCGTCGCGGTCAAGGCCCTCGCCGCGCAGCTCGCCACCGACCCGCAGCTGCGCGCCGCCATCCAGCGTGAGGCCCGCGCCGCCGCCCGGCTCACCCATCCGCACGTCACCCAGGTGTACGACTACGGCGAGGCGACCCTGGCCGGCGGCAGGGTGGTGCCGTACCTGGTGATGGAGCTGGTCGAGGGGCGCAACCTCGCCGACCGGCTCGCCGCCGGACCACTGCCCTGGCCGGAGGCCGTTCGGACGGCCGGACAGGTCGCCGCCGCGCTGGCCGCCGCCCACCGCATCGGCGTGGTGCACCGGGACATCAAGCCGGGCAACGTCATGCTCACCGAGACCGGCGCCAAGGTGCTCGACTTCGGCATCGCCGCCCTCGCCGGGCCGCACCACCCGCTCAGCGGGCAGACCGGCGAGCTGATGATGGGCACGCCCGCGTACTTCGCGCCGGAACGGCTCACCCCCGGGCCGCCGAACCCGGCCAGCGACGTCTACGCCCTCGGCGCCCTGCTCTACCGGACCCTCACCGGCCGGGCCCCGCTGCCCGTGCAGAGCTGGGAGGACGCCCTCGCGGTGCATGCCCGTCCCGCCCCCGTCCCGCCCCCGCAGGTCCCCGGGCTGCCCCCGGAGATCGCCGCGCTCACCCTGGTCTGCCTCTCCGCCGACCCGGCCGACCGGCCCACCGCCGCCCACCTGGCGGCCCGGCTCGGTGCGGCGCCGACGGCCGGCCCGCCGACGGCGATACTGCCCACCGTGCGCGGCGCCGCCGCGCACCCGCCCACCCTGATCGACCGCGCCGGCCCGCCCGCCCGACCGGTCCCGCCCCGCGCCGCGGCGGCCGCCACGGTCCGTCCGGGTCCGCCGCCCGCCGCGCCGCGCCGAAGCAACCGCCTCGTCGGTGTCCTCGTCGCAGCGGGCGTGGCGCTGCTGCTCGGGCTGGTCGGGCTGGTCGCCCTCGACGGCGAGCCGTCGACCCCGCCGGCCGCCGGGCCCGGGACCAGCACCCAGGAGGAGCAGCCGACCGAGGCGCCGCCGCCGACCGAGGCGGCCACCCCGAGCACCGCCCCGCCGACCACCGCGCAGACCCGACCGGTCAGCCTCCGCGAGTTGGCCGCCGCGGTCGTCGCCGTGGTGAACGAGGCGGAGGCCCGGGGCGAGATCGACTCGAAGACGGCCGACGAGCTGCGCGACAAGGTTCGGGACCTGGAACGCGGCAAGCCGAACGACCGGATCAAGCGGATCCGGGACCTGCGCGAGCGCGTCGCCGAGGCGATCGACAGGGAACGGATCAGGGGAGAGGCGGCCCAGCAGCTCGGCGCCCTGCTCGCCCCGTACTCTCAGTCGGGCGGGGACGACGAGGACGACTGAACCTCACGCGACCGGGTCGGCGGCGTCCCCGCGCCGTACGCCGAGGAGGAACTCCGTCAGGACGGGGGCCAGGGCGTCCTCGGGCACCTGGTGCCAGTCGCCCGCCATGCCCCGCAGCCGGCCGGCGGGCAGCGCCTCCGCCACGTCCCGCGCCCAGCCGCGCAGCCGCTCGTCGCTGCTCTCGCTGTGCACGACCAGCGCGGGGACGGTCACCGCCGACGCCTCGGCCCGCGACAGGCAGCCGGTGACCGTCAGGTCGTAGACGAGGGTGTGCGCCAGCCCCTCCAGCGTCGGCCAGAGCGACCCCTGCCGCATCCCCTCGACCAGTTCTGCGGGCACCCCGATCTGGCGCTGGAAGTGGGCCACCGCGTCGCCGCGCCGCCCGGCCGCGACCAGTGCGGCGATCTCGCCGGCCAGGCCCTCGCCGGGCGCCGCCGGCGGGGCCGCGAAGTCCAGCGGCGGCTCCAGCAGCGCCAGCCCCGCGACGGGCACCCCGCGGGCCGCCGCGAGCAGTGCCAGCACCGCGCCGGAGGAGAACCCGAACAGGTACGCCGACCCGCCCGCCTCCGCCACGAGCGCCCGCAGGTCGTCGACCTCCCGGTCCACCGTGTACGGCGGCGTGTCGCCGCTCTCGCCCCGGCCCCGGCGGTCGTAGCAGAAGACGGTGAACCGGTCGGCGAGCAGGGCGGCCAGGCCCCGCATCGGGCCGAAACCCCGGAAGCCGCTGGCGGCGTCGACCATGACCAGCGCCGGCCCCCGCCCGACATGCTCGTACGCGATCACCGTGCCGTCCGCCGAGCGGACCGTCCCCATCGTCGGCGTCATGCCCGTCACCCCGCCCGTCCTCGGGCGCCCCGACCGCTCCGGAGCCCTGGGCAGACCCTAAGGACCGGGTACGACGCTTCGACGCCCCCGGGCCGCGACGCGCCGCGGTCGGGCGTGCAGCCGGCCGAAGGCATGGCAGTCGGCGAAAACGGTCACTAACTTTGTCTGATGATCAGCACGCAGCCGCTTCTGCCCTTCCCCCGTACGGTCGCCTCCGCTCCGGAGCCCGGCTCCGACGGACCGGTCGGATTCGTCACGGGCCTGGTCGAACGGCTCGGCGGCCCCGGCGCCGGGCTGGCGGTCGCGCTGGAGAACCTGTTCCCGCCGATCCCCAGCGAGGTGATCCTGCCGCTGGCCGGGTTCGCGGCCGGCCAGGGGAAGATCAGCCTGGTCGGCGCGATCGGCTGGACGACGCTCGGGTCGGTCCTCGGCGCGCTGGCGCTGTACGCGATCGGCGCGATGCTGGGCCGGGACCGGATGCGGGCCATCGCCGCGCGGCTGCCGCTGATCAAACTGGAGGACGTCGACCGGACGGAGGCGTGGTTCCTCCGGCACGGGGTGAAGGCCGTGTTCTTCGGTCGGATGATCCCGGTGTTCCGGAGTCTCATCTCCATCCCGGCCGGGGTGGAACGGATGCCGGTGCGGACCTTCCTGGTGTACACGACCCTGGGCAGCCTGATCTGGAACACCGTCTTCGTGCTGGCGGGGTATCTGCTCGGGGAGAACTGGCACGTCGTCGAGAGTTACGTGGGCACGTTCCAGAACGTGGTGATCGCCGTGTGCGCGGTGGGGTTGGGCTGGTTCGTGGTGACCCGGGTACGGCGGGCGCGGGCGGCCCGCCGGGCGACGGGGCCTGTCGACGAGGCGGCCGAGGTGATCGAGGAGAAGCCCGAGTACCGGGGGACCATCTACCACAGCAGCTCCGGGCGGGGGTAGCGGCCCGCCTGGTGGTTCGTTGTTGGTTGCCGGGTTCGGTTGCCCGTGGGTCCGGCCGTGCCTGGTGTGTCGGTGGTTGCGGCCGGGGGTGGGGCCCGCCGTGCCCGGCTCCGGGCGGTCAGGCTTGATCCCTGCGCCGGTCACGGCGGGCCCCACCCGACTCCGTGCCGGTTGCTGTCCGTCGGTTCGTTCCCGTTCGGCCTGGTTGCGGGTCCGGTTCGCGGCGTTTGTTCGGTGCGCCCCACTCGTCCGGCGGGCGCGGTCTTTGCCTCGGTGTTCGCGTTGGTGGTGGCCGGTTGAGGTGGTGGTCGGCTCTCCATGTCGGCGACATGGCGGCATCCGGATGGCTTGGATACCCCCATGTCGCCGACATGGAGTGGATCAACTCGTCCGGGTGTGTCCGTTTGCGCCGAATGTCCGGTCCGGGCGGTGGGTTGGCGGTGACCGGGGGCACCGTCGGGGCGGAATCGTGGCGGGGGTGGGGGCGTTGGAGACGGGTGCACGGCCGAGGAGGGCGCCCCACGGGGTGGGACCCGGGCCCCGGAATGATGGTCGGCCGCCGGTCGTTGTGCATGGTCCCGGCGCCGCGACGAGGCAATCCTCCGCCCCGATCGAGGCACCCACCCGAGTGGCAGACCGAGGCGTCTTCGCCTCGACCGGGTCCCCGATCCGCGGTGCGCGGCCGGGCAGATTCTTTCCCCTCAGGCTTTCGAGCGCCCTGACGGTGCTCACACCCGGCACAGGCCGTCCCCCTTGTGGCCCGGGCTGGGTGTCGACCCCCGAATGGAGCTTTGATCATGATGAACACGATGCTGCGTAAGAGCGTTCTCGGTGTTGCCGGTCTCGCGTTCGCCGGTGGGCTGGCCGCCGGCCCCCTGCACGCCGCGAACACCACCACCGCCGCCCCGGTCGAGGCCAAGCCCGTCGCCGTGATGCAGGCCGACAAGCCCGACAGCGGCAGGCTGATCCCGCACGGGGTGCAGGGCCCCCAGTCCCACATCACCCTGGACGACGAGCAGGTGGCGAACGCGAAGGCGATCATCGCGGCGACGAAGAAGGCCGGCCTGCCCGAGCGGGCCGCCGTCATCTCGATCGCCACGAGCCTGCAGGAGTCGAAGCTGGAGAACCTGGGGCACCTGGGTGACCGTAACGACCACGACTCGCTGGGCCTGTTCCAGCAGCGCCCGTCGTCGGGTTGGGGCACGCCGGAGCAGATCACGGACCCGGAGTACTCGACGACGGCGTTCCTGAAGGGTTTGAAGCAGGTGGACGGGTGGCAGGACATGCCGCTGACCGACGCCGCGCAGACGGTGCAGGTGTCGGCGTACCCGG
>NZ_JBDPMC010000097.1:0-20493 GCF_039871625.1 Micromonospora sp. B11E3
CGGCCGGCAGCAGCGGCCCGGCCGATCTCGGGCTCGCCGCTGCCCACGGGCCGGCCGCGGAACGCATCCACGATCTCGCCAGCGGCGGCCACGGCCGTGCCACCGACGCCCAGCTGCGCCGGCTCGCCGCGGACATCGGTATCCAGGCGCCGTCGCCGGACGAGGTCCTGCCCCAACTGGTCGAGGCATCCAGGGGTATCGCCATGGCGGACACGTTCAGCGGCGTGTACTTCGCCGACCCGGCCGTGGCGGATCTGGACGCGGCGGCGGCGGACCGCACGGCGGCACAGGCGCTGCCGTGGGTGCAGGGATGGTTCACCATCGCCGGGCACCGGAACCTGGCCGAACGGCTCGCCCACGATCCGGTACGCCAGGCCCTGTTCCTACGGACGCTCACCGCCTCGCCCGCCTGGCAACACGCCGTCGCGCAGGCGCAACAGCGGGGCGGCGACACACCCGACATCATGCTCGTCTGGTGCGACGCGGCATGGCAGGGACCGGGACAGGCCACCTCCTTCGGTGAATGGCTGCGCACCCAGCTGCGCGCCCGGCGGCTGATGTCGTCCACACACGAGGTAAACCAGATACCCGGCGAGCTGCGGCCACACGCGGACGAGCCGGTGCGGTCCGTGTTGTTCTCGGACGCTTCGGTGGAGCTGTTCGGACCGGATCTGGTGGAGGCGGTACGGACCGCGGACATCGTCGAGAACGGTCAGGAACCCGAGGTGAGCTGGCCGGTCCAGGAGGACTTCACCACCGCTGGCGGTCACCACCGGTGGGCCGGCTCCACCTCGAGCCGGCAGTCGCCCGATCCAACGGAAAGCGGCCCCGACCAACCCCAACCCCAACCCACTGCGGACAGCCAATGGGTGCGCAACCGGGATGATGCCCGGACGCTGTTCGAGCAGCACGTCGGCCACATCACCACCACAACGCAGCACCGGGAGCAGCCGCTGCGGGAGTTGTGGAACGCCCTGATCGGCAGTATGGACGGCGACGGGTTCACAACCGCCAGCGAGCGAGCCCTCGCCGCGGCGACACGCACATCGCAGCGGACGGTGCATGACCGGATCGTGGCATTGCGCGACCATGGTCTGCTGCAGCTGGACCGGGAAGCACACGGTCACAGGGCGGTGCAGTACAAGGTGACCGATCCGGGTCCGCCCCGGCAAGCACCGGTGCCGGCCCTTCCTGCGGGCAGCCAGTGGGTGCGCAACCGGGATGATGCCCGGACGCTGTTCGAGCAGCACGTCGGCCACATCGCCACCACAACGCAGCAGCAGGAGCAGCCGCTGCGGGACTTGTGGAACGCCCTGATCGGCAGTATGGACGGCGACGGGGTCATCGCCGCCAGCCAGCGAGCCCTCGCCCGTGCGGCAGGCACATCGCTGTCGACGGTGAATGACCGGATCTGGGTATTGCGCGACCATGGTCTGCTGCTGCTGGACCGGGAAGGTCACGGTCGCAGGGTGGCGTGGTACAGGGTGACCGATCCGGGTCCGCCCCGGCAAGCACCGGTGCCGGGCCCTGCCCCCGGACCGGACCGCCCGCAGCAGGGTGCGGACCTGTCCTGGCTGAACGACGGGGATACGTTGCCGATGCCCGGGCCGGTACCTGCCCCGCCGGCGGGCACGGGTCTGCCCGGGCTGCCCGGGCTGCCCGGGCCGCTGGACGACCCGGACGCCCCCACCGCGTCGACCTGGCCGGCGGGGTGGGCGGGACCGGGGTGGCCGAATCCCGGCATTGATGTGACCGCCCACGGTGCTGGGATGTCCACCGACTTCGGCCGGCCGCATATCGACAATCAGCCCGGCGGCGGCGGGAACCCCGGCGCCTGGCCCACCTGGCAGATGGACCCAGCCGATCTGCTCAATCTGCTCCATCCGGCGTGGGTCGGCCCGCCCACGGCCGTGGACACGGAACCCGTCCCCGGGCCGCAGCCGACGGATCCGCCCCGGCCGCAGGCCCCGCCCGACCCGTGGTCGCAGCCCAGCGGCGACCAGCCCAGCCAGTTCCCAGGAACGCAGTCGTTCCCGCCCGGACTGGGCCTACAGAATCCGGCACCTCAGTCGCCGATGTCCGGGCCGGTACCTGCCCCGCCGGCGGGCACGGGTCTGCTGCCTGGGCTGCCCGGGCCGCTGGGCGACCCGGACGTCCCCACGGCATCGTCCTGGCCGGCGGGGCCGGCCGCGTCGTCCTGGCCGGAGGGGTGGCCGAATCCCGGCAGTGGCGTGACCGACGGGCACTACGGTGCTGCGATGTCCACCGACCCCGGCCAGCCGCGCATCGGCAGTCAGGCCGGCGAGGGCAGCCGGAACCTCGGCGACTGGGCCACTTACCAGGGGACGGACATGGGCTGGGAACCATACCCCGCACCCTCCCCAGCGGTGACCCGCACCGACGCCGGCACTCTCCCCGCCGGCGACACCCTCCATCACCCGGCCTACGAGCCACCCACCCCCGCCCCACTCCACCCCGACCAACCCCAACCCCAACCCACTGCGGACAGCCAATGGGTGCGCAACCGGAATGATGCCTGGACGCTGTTCAACCAGCACATCGGCCACATCACCACCACAACGCAGCACCGGGAGCAGCCGCTGCGGGAGTTGTGGAACGCCCTGATCCGCCGTATGGGCGGCGACGGGTTCATCACCGCCACCGAGCCAACCCTCGCCGCGGCGACATCCACATCGCGGTCGACGGTGAATAAGCGGATCGGGGCATTGCGCGACCGTGGTCTGCTGCAGGTGGACCGGGGAGGTCACGGTCGCAGGGCGGCGCGGTACAAGGTGACCGATCCGGGTCCGCCCCGGCAAGCGTTGCCGGCCCCTCCTGAGGGCAGACAGTGGGTGCTCGACCGGAATGATGCCCGGACGCTGTTCGACCAGCACATCGGCCACATCACCACCACAACGCGGCTGGAGGAGCAGCCGCTGCGGGAGTTGTGGAACGCCCTGATCGACCAGTTGGACGGCGACGGGCTCATCACCGCCAGCGAGCCAGCCCTCGCCGCGGCGACACGCACAGCGCGGCCGACGGTGCGTGGCCGGATCGTGGCATTGCGCAACCGTGGTCTGCTGTGGCTGGACCAGGAAAAACGCGGTCGCGTGGCGGCGCGGTACAGGGTGACCGATCCGGATCCGCCCCGGCAAGCACCGGTGCCGGGCCCTGCCCCCGGACCGGACCGCCCGCAGGGTAGTGCGGACCTGTCCTGGCGGTACCACGGGGATACGTTGCCGATGCCCGGGCCGGTACCTGCCCCGCCGGCGGGCACGGGTCTGCCCGGGCTGCCCGGGCCGCTGGACGACCCGGACGCCCTCACGGCGTCGACCTGGCCGGAGGGGTGGGCGGGACCGGCGTGGCCGAATCCCGACATTGATGTGACCGCCCACGGTGCCGGGATGTCCACCAACTTCGGCCAGCCGCACATCGACAATCAGCCCGACGACGGCGGGAACCCCGGCGCCTGGGCCACCTGGCAGGGGCCGGACATGAGGTTTTCCTAACGCTCATGTCACCGGGGATCATTTAGTTGATCTTTAGGGCGCGGGGTCGAGCGTCCGGCCGGGCACGCAGCATTCGCCCCGGATGTCTCTGTCGGCAAAGGACCATTTGACGACAGGTACGGAACAGAGTCAATGGATCACTCCCGGCCACAGGAATCCGACCCGCCGATCCAATGCAGGCCGACCCGAGTTGACGACAGCGTTTGATGACAGTTGGATCAGCGATGTCGGCGACGATCGGACGAACAGGACAGGCAATGGCGGAGCTGGTCTACACGCGGGTGTCCACCGACGAGCAGAGCACCCAGCGGCAGACCCACCTGCTTGACGAGGCCGGGCTCACCGCCGCCGGCACGGGCGCCGCGGTGACTCCTGTGAGCTGTGCAGTCTCGACACCGCGCCCGTTCCCGGTCGCCGCCGGGCGATGGCCGCAGTTCGCGCGGTGGTGAGGGGTTCGGGGGTGAAGGTGAGGATGCGCGGGGGCGGCGGGCACCACCACCGCCGGTGGCAACGCGCGCGTTTTGTGGTTCGCACGTGCGAACCGAGGCCGGGACGGCACGTCACCGCCAGGACGCGGCCGAGCCGGCCGGGGGCGAGATTCCACGGAATCGTGCCCGGCGCCCGGCTGCACCGCCAACTCGGCGTGCGGGAACAGGCCCGCGTACTCGGCGGCGCGCTTCGGCGGGAGGGCGACGTCGTACTCGCCGGCGACGAGCAGGACCCGCGCCCGGAGGCGGGCGGCGGCGGACCGGACGGCCTCCGGGTCGAGGGCGCCGGCCGAGTAGTAGACGGCTGCCGCGTCCGCGTTCCGCTGGCTCGCCTCCCGGGCGGCGTGGGCCTGGCTGGCCGCGTCCCACCGGCCGTGGGTAAACGGCGTGATCGCCGTCCAGTCGGCGGCCGCGGCCTCACCCGACCAGATCCGCGCGAACGCGGCGAAGGCGTCCGGGAACCAGGGCTCCCCCTGGCGTAGTTCGGCGAGCTCCCGGCGGTCGGAGTCGGCGACGTCCAGGCCGACCGGGCGCGGGCTGGGATTGATCAGGGTGAGGCGGGCGACCCGGTCCGGGTGTCGGGCGGCGTACAGCAGGGCCAGGGCCGCGCCGGCGGAGTGCGCGGCCAGGTCCAGCCGGTCCAGCCCGAGGTGTACGCGCAGCGCCTCGACGTCTTCGATTTGCCGGTCGCACCGGTAACTCGCCGGGTCCGCCGGGGCGGCGGACTCCCCGGTCCCGCGCAGGTCCAGCAGCACCAGCGACCGGTGCGCCGACAACTCGCCCAGGTCGCCGAGGTGGGCTTGACGTCCCCTGGAAGGGCCGCACCCCCGCGGCCCCTGGTCCGGCGGGGACCACGGGGCGTTGCGCGTACGCCGGCCGCTGTGCCCTGCCGTCCGATCCTGAGTCGCGGCGCAGCCTATGAGTCCCCGCGGCGGCGGGGCCACAATCCGCCCTCGGTAGGGGTCTCCGGTCCGCGAGCACACGCCTGACTGACCACCCGGTCGGCCGCGCGAGCCGTTCGGACTGACGCCCTGTCACGATGCCGACACAGTCGTTGTGGACGGTGGTTGCGGTCGATGTGCTGTCGCCGACCCCCGCGCCGTCGTCGACGGCCATCGAGGAACGAGGTGGCTCATGGTGGCTCTACGACGGCTGCTCGCCGCAGCTGTCGCGGCGGTGATGACCGCCACGATGGCTCTGGTGTGGACGGCAGCGCCCGCCCACGCCGACGAGGCGTGGGAGACCGCGCTCAAGACCCTGATGTCCCGCACCGCGACCTGGGCCGACGGGGGCCTGTCCCAGGTCGGGCTGCTCGGCCAGCCGCTGCCGCTGCTCGGGGTCAGCCCGGGCGCGCTCGTCGACGCGGACAAGCTGACGAAGAAGGCGTCCGACGCGCTGGCCGACGGCCTGACCAAGGACGACGTCGACCTGGGCGGTGGCACCCGCCTCACCAGCTCGGTCAGCACCAGCGGCGGGGACCACCTGCTGGACGTGCTGCTGACCACGAAGCGCGAGGTGGTCGACAAGGACCTCACGCTGGCCGGGGTGACGCTGGACAAGGCCGTCAGCGTGACCGGCTGGGCCACCCTGCACCTGCGGGCGCGGCACACCGCGTCGGGGGAGACCTACCTGGTGCGCGACGGGGACACCCCGCGCATCGACATCGACGCGGCGGCGCGGCTGCGCGCCGACCTCGACCAGGCCACCGCCTCCGTCGGCATCCTCGGGGTCACGCTGACCGCCGGCAGCACCCTCACCGCGCGTACCCACCTGAAGGTCACCCTGACCGACCCCAACGGCGACGGCCGGCTCGCCTTCGACACGGCCGCCGGCGCGAACACCGGCGAGCTCGGCGCCGCCGGCTCCCTCGCCGGGCTCGTGCAGGTGGCCCTCGACAACTCCGGCGGCGGGAAGATCTCCGACACGGAGACGGAGCCCGGCCCCGGTTCGGTGCACGGCGTGGTCAAGCTCGGCGCGGCCGTCTCCGGCGCGCCCTTCGCCCTGCCGAGCGTGGCGGCGACCGTGAACGTCGACTGGAACGACATCTCCGTCGGCACTCCCACGGTGACCACCACCGGGCTGGACGAGACGATCGCCAAGTTCCGCAACATGAGCCCGCTGGACCTGGCCTCCGGGCTCGCCCAGCTCGCCACCCTGCTCAGCGGCGTGCAGCAGAGCGGCCCGGCCGGCAACCTCAACCTGCCCTTCCTGCGCGGCACGTTCGCCGACGCGGTGCAGGTCAACGAGAAGCTCACCGGCTTCCTCCGCGAGTACGTCCACCCGCGGCCGGACGACCCGCAGTTCGACCCGAGCACCGACGACCCGGCCCTGGCCGGGCAGCCGAAGTTCAGCTCGATCCAGCAGCTGCTCGCCCTGCTCGCGGCCGAGGGGCTGCCGGTGGACAACCTCTCCTTCGCCGACGACAAGCTGGTGTTCCGGGTCAGGCTGGAGCGGGAGTCCACCGTGGAGGTGCCGCTCGACCCGGGCGCCGCGGAGCTGTCCGGGCGCGGGGCGACCTTCACCGCCAAGGGCTTCAGCGTCAGCGGCGACCGCTTCACGCCCGGCGCGCTGGTCGGCCAGCGGGTGGTGGCCGGCACCTCCGCCGGCACCGTCGCCGCCAACACCGCGAACTCCGTCACCCTCACCCAGGACTGGATCGGCGGGCAGCCGCCGAACGACAGCGTCTGGGTGATCAGCGGCTCCAGCCCGAACATCGGCGCCGTCGAGCTGGCCGGCACGCTCACCAAGCCGGTGGGCGGCGACAAGAAGGTCGGCCTGCGGACGGCGAACGCGCAGGCCAGCTTCGCCAAGGTGAAGCCCCGCTACAGCGCGGCCGTCACGCTCGTGCTCGACCTGCGCGACGGCATCACCGACCCGAAGGCCAACGTCGACCGGGTGCTGCTGCGCACCGACCCGGCGGCGCCGCTGTTCGCCGCCGACTTCCCGATCACCACCGGGGTGGACTTCTTCGCCACCGCTGGCTTCCTCAAGGTCAAGCTCGCCGGCAACCTCGCCGTCGGGCCGGCCGCCGCCGACAAGCGGATGCTCCAGGTCAGCTTCAAGCAGGCACAGGACATCAGCCTCGGCACGCTTTTCCAACGGTTGAAGTCCGACCCGGGGAACCTCCTGGCCGTGTCGTCGTCGGTGAAGACCACCGGCCGGGTCACGGTCAGCGTGCCCGGCGCCACCGGCGCCCTCGGTACGGGCATCGGCGTCGACGTGAGCTGGACGGCCGGCGGGCAGCCGGTGGTCGACACCTCGGCGCTGTCCGAGCTGTTCGCCGTCGACTTCAACCCCGACGACCCGAAGGCGCTCTTCGCGGTGGTCGTCGAGGCGCTGCGGCTGATCAACGTCGCGCTGTCCCAGCCCGGCGGCAGCGGCCCGCTGGACAAGGAGATCCCGCTGCTCGGCCGCTCCGCGCGGCAGCTGCTCGGCGGCGACGAGAGCGGCGTCGGCAAGGACGTCACGTTCGTCGCCGACGGGGCGAACTTCCTGCTGAAGGACGCCTCCCGCGACGGCGACTCCGGCTTCGACACCCGGCTGGAGGGCCGGACCGTCGTGGTCGGCAGCCAGGCGTACCGGGTGCTGAACAGGATCGACGGGCGGACCCTGCGCGTGGCGGCGGCGGGCACGCCGAAGCCGGCCGACGGCAGCGCGTACGCCCTGCGCCCGGAGCTGGCCGACGCGCTGGACAAGCTGCTCGACTCGCCCCCGGACACCCTCCAGGACGCCCTCGACAAGCTCAACGAGGCCATCGGCGAGGACAGCGGGATCAGCTTCACCCTGGACCAGCGCGAGGGCGGGCCGTTCCTGCGGCTCGGGCTGGACTGGAAGCGCAAGTTCCACACCGGCGGCCCGCTCAACTTCGCCTGGGACGCCCACCGCGAACTGATCACCCTGGACAGCTCCGGCACCTTCGCGGTCGACGTCGACGCCCGGGCCCAGCTCGGCCTGCTGCTGCCCCTGCGACTGAACGCCGCGCCGCTGCTGGACCACAGCTCCTCGGCCAGCGTCACCGTCGCGGGCGGGGTCACCGACGCGGCGATCGCCGCGCGGGTCGGGCCGCTCGCCCTCGACCTCGGCAAGGACCCCGACTTCGCCACCGTGAAGGCCAACCTGAGCGTCGGCCTCGACGGGCTGACCGAGGACGGGCCGATCACCGGCCTGCTCGGGCTGACGCCGAAGTTCACCACCGCCGGCGTCGACTGCGGCGGCGGGATCGGTGGCGCGAACGTGCCGCTCTGCGCGAAGGCGCCACTGTTCGTCAACAACTGCGACCCGGACGACGACACCAACCTGCTCACCTTCACCGTCGGCCTGGACCTCACGCCCACGGCCGGCACCCCGAACCTCGACTCCTGCTTCGCCAACCTGTCGCTCAAGCTCACCGACTTCAACGTGGGCATCGACGGGTACCTGGCCAAGATCGAGGAGGCGCTGCGACTGGCCAGCTTCGACGGCAAGCTGCCCCTGGTCGGCGACGACCTGCAGCAGGGCCAGCGGTTCGTCGCGCAGCTGCGCGAGGACATCAAGGCCGCGATCGGCCCGGTGCTGGCCAACGCCACGCTCGACAGCGCGGGCGTGCAGGCGGCCCTCAACGAGGTGCTCGCCGACCTGGACCCGGGCGTGAGCGCGGTGGTCAGCTGCCGCAGCGGCGTCGCAGCGCCCTGCGCGCCCGAGGACTTCCAGGCGATCCGGATCAAGCTCACCAACTCCAAGGGTGCGCCGTCCGCCGCCGACGGCTGCTCCGACGCCAGCGCGTCCGACGAGTGCCTCACGCACAACGTGCCGCTCGACCTGGGCATCCCCGGCCTGTCGCTGAAGGCGAAGAAGGGCGCCCCGGACGGCATCCAGGCCAAGCTGGGCTGGAAGCTGCACCTGGACCTGGTCCTGGACCGGGACGAGGGCTTCTACGTCCCCACCCACGACGGTGACACCTCGCCCGAGGTGCAGGTCGGCGCCCAGTTCGACATGACCGGCGACCTCGCCGCCCAGCTCGCCTTCATCCAGGTGAAGGCGACGAAGCGGACGACCGACCCGCTGGTGAAGGCGTACTTCGGCATCGACCTGAAGGGCTCGCCGGGGGAGAAGAGCTGCTTCGACCCCACCGTCACCGCCGACTGTACGGCCAACTCCGACGACCGGCTCACCCTCGCCGAGTTCGCCGACCTGGGCTCGCTGCTCGCCACCGACCTCACCGCCGAGGTCAAGATCGACTGGAGGCTGGCGGCGGCCGTCGACACCGGCGGCGAGGACTCCGCGCTGCCCGGCATCAGCGCCACCTTCGGCCTGCAGTGGGGCCTGAAGCACAAGCGGGGCGCACTCACGGCCACGGGCGACGGCGTCACCACGCCGCTGAAGGTGACCTTCACCGACATCGCCCTGGACGCCGGCGCCTTCTTCAGCAAGATCCTCAAGCCGGTGGTGGAGAAGCTCAAGGCGGTCACCGGCCCGCTGCAACCGGTCATCGACACCCTGTACGCGCCGATCCCGGTGCTGTCGGACCTCTCGAAGGCCACCGGCGGCCCCGACATCACCCTGGTCTGGCTCGCCAAGACCTTCAGCACCCTCAACGGCGGGCCGAAGCTCGACTTCATCGACACCGTCCGCGCCGTGGTCACCTTCATCAACCGGATACCCGACTGCGACTCCGGCTGCTCCATCCCGCTGGGCGGGTTCAAGATGGACAGCGCCAAGGCGCTGACCACGGAGGTGTCGCCGGCCTCGGCCGAGAGCCTGATCGACCGCACCTCCGAGTACAACCCGGCCTCCGCGGGCCAGGTGAAGGCGGACGTCGACACCGCCGCGGGTGACGACGGCGAGAAGCTGTTCACCCCGGCCGCCGACGGCAAGAGCAACGCGCAGAAGACCGGCTTCAGCTTCCCGATCTTCGACAACCCGGGCTCCCTGTTCGGGCTGCTGCTGGGCCAGGACGTCGAGCTGATCAGCTTCGACTCGGGTCCGCTGGCGCTGGGCTTCAGTTGGCGGCAGTCGTTCGGCCCGGTCTACGCGCCGCCGCCGGTGTTCGTCACGCTGTCCGGCAGCGCCTCGGTGACCGCCCGGTTCATCGCCGGCCTGGACACCGCCGGCATCCGGCACGCCGTCGAGGCGGCCACCGACGGCACCGAGCTGGACGCCGTCAGCCTGCTCGACGGGCTGTACTTCAAGACCTCCGACAGCAGCGGCAAGCCCGTACCGGTGGTCACCCTGCGCGGTGAGATCGCCGCCGGGGCCGAGGTGAGCGTGCTGATCGTCAAGGTCGGCATCGAGGGCGGCATCCAGCTCACCGTCGGCTTCAGCTGGAACGACCCGAACAACGACGGGAAGTTCCGCACCAGCGAGTTCCTCCAGGCGCTCCTGACCAACCCGATCTGCCTGTTCACCACCAGCGGGCGGCTGTCGGTCTTCCTGCGGGTCTACGTCACCATCAACCTGTTCCTGTTCAAGAAGAAGTTCAACTTCACCCTGGTCGACGCGACCCTGCTCGACTTCCGGGCGCAACCGGACTGCTCCCCGCCGCCACCGGAACTCGCCGGCACCGCCGGGGACACGCTGGTCGTCTTCGCCGGCAAGTTCGGCACCAAGGACCAGCGCGGCGACAAGGCGTGGGACAACGGCGCCGGCACCTACGCCGGTGACATAGTCAAGGTGTACGCGCTGCACTACGCCGACGCGGGCACCGAGGGCGCCACCGACGACTTCGACGGCTTCGCGGTCGAGGCCCTGGGCCGGCGGCAGGAGTTCCTCGACCCGAACCTGACCCGGGTGGTCGTCGACGGCCGCGGCTACGAGGTCGCCGACCCGGACAAGACGTCCCTGTCGGTGCTGCTGGTCGGTGACGGCGACACCAGCGGCGACGGCACGAGGACCTCCGCGTTCGACAAGACCGCGGTGGTGCTCGGCTCCGACGGCAAGGACCGGATCCGCACCGGGACCGGACCGGCGTACGTCGACGGCCGCGGCGGCGACGACGTGATCGTCACCGCCGAGGCGGCCGGCGTGGTCAGCCGGGTCGCCGGCGGCGCCGGGGAGGACAGCATCACCACCGGCGACGGCGACAACGTGGTGGCCGGCGACAGCGGCCTCGGCGGCACCAACCGCGGCGCCACCACCGTGCGCACCGGGGCCGGCGACAAGACCCTCAACGGGCTGGTGGACTGGACCACGCTGACCGCCCCGAACGGCGGCCACGACGGCGCGAACGACAACGTGACCGTCGGCCACGGCACCAGCACCGTCTACGGCAACGGCGGCGACGACGTGCTCGGCGTGGTCGTCGACGACCGGCCCAACGGCGGGAACACGCTGGTCGGCGGGCCCGGCTCGGACACGGTCAACGGAGGTAAGGGCGACGACACGATCCACACGTACGACACCGACGTCCCCGCCGACGCGGACCAGCCCGGCAGCGGCGACGCCGTGGACGGGCTGGTCAACCAGGTCGACACCGGCGCCGGTCAGGACACCGTGCACGGCAGCGCCGGCGTGGACCTGGTCGTCTCGCACTCGGCCAACGGCCAGACCGGCCGCGTCTACGGCTACGGCGGCAACGACGTGCTGGTCGGCGGCTACGGCACCGACCAGCTGTTCGGCGGGCCCGACGAGGACTACGTGATCGCGGAACCCTCCCAGGTCGGCGAGCCGGACGGCTCGGACGGCTACGGCCCCTTCCGCCAGGTCGTCCACGAGCCGCTGCCGGCGAACACGCAGTCGCAGACCAAGCTCCTCGTCGGCGGTCTCGGCAGCGACCACGTGATCGGCGGCGACGGCGGGTCGACCGTCTTCGGCGACCGGCACCTGCCCGCCGAGGCGTGCGCCGACGCCACCGTCGCCGACGCCCAGCCGACCCCCGCCGACCAGGGCGCGGCCGACCTCATCCTCGGCGGCGCCGGGACCGAGGTCGTCACCGCCGGCGGCGGCAACGACCGGGCCGACCTCGGCGGCGGCGACGACCGCGCCTGCGGCCAGCTCGGCGACGACACCCTGCACCTGGGTGGCGGGACCGACCGGGCCTGGGGCGGCAACGGCATCGACCAGCTGCACGGCGACGACGGCGACGACCTGCTCTTCGGCAACACCGGCGACGACGGCCTCTACGGCGGCCCGGGCGCCGACACCGCCGAGGGCAACTCCGGCGGCGACCAGGTCTCCGGCGGTCCCGACAGCGACGTGCTGTACGGCGGCGGGCGCGCCGCCGGCGTGGCCGACGGGCGGGACTTCCTCTACGGCGAGGACGGCGTGGACCGGATCGTCGGCGACAACGGCACCCCGCGCATCGGTGACGTCGGCCCGTACCCGCTGGACCTGGCCGGTGACGTGGCCGGCGCCGGCGCCGGGGACGTGATCTCCGGCGGCGGGGACGGCGACCTCGTCTACGGCGGCCTGGGCGACGACCGGATCAACGGCGACGCCGGGGACGACCAGATCGAGGGCAACAACGGCGCCGACCTGGTCCACGGCGACCTCGGCCGGGACGAGATCGTCGGCGGCTCCGGGCAGGAGCCCGCCGCCGGAGTCGGCCGGCCGGACACCGGCGACGAGCTGTACGGCGACGCCGACGCCGACCTGATCGCCGGGGACAACGGCCGGTTCGCGCCGGCCACCACCGACGCCACCCGGGTGACCCAGGGCCGCAGCGGCCCGCAGCGCAAGGTCACCCTGCTCGACCTCGGGTTCGCCCCCGTGGCCGGCACCAGCGGCGGCGACCTGATCGCCGGCGGGGACGGCGACGACGTGGTCTTCGGCCAGGGCGGACCGGACCGGGTGCGGGCCGGCGGTGGCGCCGACTTCGCCGAGGGCGGCCCGGGCTCCGACTGGGTCGAGGGCGACGCGGGCGACGACGACCTGGTCGGCGGCTCCAGCACCGCGTACGACGGGAGCGGCGCGACCACGACGGGCCAGCCGGACACGGCGGACGCCGTCTTCGGCGGACCCGGGTCCGACGCGGTCATCGGTGACAACGGCGCGGTGCTGCGCCCGCTGCCCGGTGAGCAGCCGACCCCGGCGACCGTCCGGCTCGCCGCCGACGGCAGCCCGTTCGGCCCGCGGATCGTGGTGCTGCTGGACCGGGCGGCGGTCGTCGCCGGCCGGTACGGCGCCGACCGGATCAGCGGCGGCGACGGAGTCGACGCCCTCTGGGGCCAGGACGGCGACGACGCCCTGGCCGGTGACGGCGACGGCGACTACGCCGAGGGCAACGCCGGCGCGGACGTCCTCCGCGGCGACAACGCCCTGACGGCGGCCGGACGCACCACGATCACGCCGCTGCCCGACCCGGGCTGGCCGGGTGACGCGTCGGCCGCGGCCGACCTGGTCGGGGCCGGCGCGCCGGCCGGGCAGGACGACCTGATCGGTGGCAGCTCGGCCGCCGGCTTCCGGGACACCGGGGACGTGGTGGAGGGCAACGGCGCCGACGACGTGGTCCTCGGCGACAACGGCTCGCTGCTGCGCACCGTGACCACGGCGGGCGGCGGACAGGCCGAGAAGGTCTACACCGAGCGGTACCCGACCGGCGCGGTGCCGGCCGACGCCACCCGGGTCCGCATCCACGACCCGGCGCTGCCCGGCCCGTCCACCCGGTTCTGCACCACCGCCCAGCCCACCTGCGAGCCGACCGGCGCCTTCGGGGCCGACCAGCTCTACGGCGACGCCGGCAACGACGGCGTCTGGGGCCAGGACGGCGACGACACGATCCGGGGCGGCGACGGCGACGACGACCTCTTCGGTGAGCTGGGTGCGGACACCCTGTACGGCGACGACGGCGCCGACGCCATCCTCGGCGACCGGGGCGGGGTGATGAACCAGTACCTCAACGCCGACGACGTGGCGGCGCTGGGCTTCACCACCACGCTGTCGTCGGTGCCGCAGGAGACGTTCACCGGGTTCCGGGCCGGCGACTACGACCGGCGGGTCGACCTGCTGCACGACACCGACGGCGACGCCTGGATCGGCAGCTCCACCTCGGCGCCCATGCCGCACGCCGGGCTGACCGCCGGGGCGGGCGACTGGATCCGCGGTGGCGCCGGGGCCGACAACATCCACGCCGGCTTCGGTGACGACGTCGCCAACGGTGACAGCGGCGGCGACCAGCTGTTCGGGTCGGAGGGGTCGGACGTGCTGTGGGGCGGCAAGGGCTGTGACCCGGTGCTCGACGCGGCCAACCCGCAGTGCCAGGTGGACGGCGTCTTCAGCGCCGCCGCCCGGGGCGACCGCGACCAGTACGTCGACCACCTGCTCGGTGGCGCCGGGGCGACCAGCGGCCCGGCCGTGACCGCGGTGCTCAGCTCCGACCTGCTGGACTTCCGTCCGCGCGGTTCCTACCCGGACAACTGCGCGGCCGGGGCCTGGCCGGTGGACCTGGCGGAGGGCACGGTCGACCCGTGCCGCTGGTTCGAGATGACGGGCATGGACAACGACGTCGTGGCCGACAACCAGCACCACCACGGCACCGACTGGATGTACGGCGGCTGGGACCGGGACGTGATGCAGGGTGACGTGGCGGCGAACGGGCCGAACAACGGCGACCGGATGTTCGACTGGAACGGCGCGTACAACCTGTTCACCCACTGCAACGCGGCCTACGGCGGGTTCAACGACGTCCGCCAGCACAGCCCGGCCATGCAGGACTTCCTGACCAGGCTGGCCTGGGCCACCGGCGCGGGTCGCAGCCCGTCGGACGTGACCACGGCCGGAACCTCGGCCTTCCTGGAACTGTCCTACGTCTACCCGCGGGACAACAAGGAGCAGGGCGCCGGGGTGGCCTTCCCGGGCACCCCGGGGCACTTCGACCTGCCGTCCTGCACCGACTGACCGATCCATCCATCCCCCCGGGGCCCGGCTCTCGCACGAGAGCCGGGCCCCGGCTTTGTCAGGGTCAGCGCACCGAGCGGGCGATCTCGACCGCCTCGGGCCGGGTGAGGTCTCCCTCGAGCCGGTAGGTCACCTCGCCCTGCTGCCAGATCAGGGTGGACGCGGCGAGCCGCGCGGTCTCCACCCGGACGCCGCCCGTTCGGTCCACGTAGGACATCGCATGCGGGCCGCCGACCCAGAGGCCGGACTCGCCGCCGACCTGGACCCACTCCGTTCCCGGCCCGGCGGCCTGCTTCCAAAAGGCCACCTCGAGGCGGCCGTCGAAGGCGTCGACGCGCAGCGCGCCGCCGCGATAGAGCAGCGTGGCGACCCGGTAGGAGCCGGTGCCGTCGGGGTCGGCGAGCAGGACCCGCTCGGGCGGACCCAACCGGGCCGGTACGCGGATCGGGAATCGCACCTGCCGCCGCGCCTCGTCGAGGGCGGCGGGCCGCTGGGACGGCAAGGGCGAGGGGGCGCCGGTGGCACGCGTCGGCGCGGGCGAGGTGGCGACGACGACCCCGGCGAACCGCAGCAGCCCGGCCACGGCGTCGGCGAGGGCGGCCCGCCCCGGCGGCAGCACCGCGACGAGCAGGGCGACGACCGCGGCGGCCAGGTACAGGCGCCAGCGGCGGCGCCGGGGCGCGGGTGCGGCCAGCCGTGCGCGTACGCGGGCCGCCACGTCCGGCGGGTCGGGTGTCGCCAGCCAGGCGGACAGGTCGCGTAGTTCCCGTTCGAGGTCATCCATGCCGCACCTCCTCACGGTCGAGCAGGCCGCGCAGCTTCGCCAGCGCCCGCGACGTCCGCGACTTCACCGTGCCCCGGGGCCAGCCCAGCATCGCCACGGTCTCGTCCTCGCTGAGGTCGAGGAAGAACCGGCAGACGATGACCTCGCGGTCCTTCGCCGGCAGCAGGCGCAGGGCCCGGACCAGCGCGGCGCGCCGCTCCCCGGCGACGACGGTCGCGACCCCGGGGTCCTCGGTGACGTCCGATTCCGGGTGCGCCGCCGCGGCCCGCAGCACGAGCCCGTCCCGCCGCTGCCGGGACCGGTGCAGGTTGCGGGTCTCGTTCGCGACGATCGCCAGGAGCCACGCGCGGAAGGACGACGCTCCCCGGTAGTGGGAGAGCTTGCGATATCCCTTCAGGAACGCCTCCTGCATGACGTCCTCCGCGTCCGGGCCCGCGCCCAGCAGCACCGCCGTCCGGTACGCGGACGCGGTGTGCCGGGCGACGAGGATCTCGTACGCCTCCAGGTCGCCCGCCCTGGCGCGGGTGACGAAGTGTTCGTCGTCCAATGGGTAACCTCCGGGTGGACCGAACTCATGACACCGCCCGCGCCGTCCGGGTTCCATCCGCCCGGGATGGAACCTTCGGCGGCCCCGGTGGTGTCACCCGGGCATGACGACAACGCCAACGATCCCGCGTCGCACCGTCCTGGCCGTGCTCGCCGGCACCGGCGTCGCCGCCCTGACCGGCTGCGGCCCGGTCCGGCGGGCCGGCTCCGCCGCCGAGCGGCTCCCCGACCTCCTGCTCCCCGACCCCCTGCTCGTCGAGCTCGGCGCCGCGCTCGGCGTGCTGCGCGGCGCCGATCGGCAGACGATCCCGCACGCGGTGGCCACCGCCGACGGGCTGGCGGTCTACGCGACCGAACCCGAGGGCGCCGACACCGCCTTCTGGCGGATCGACACCGCCACCGGCCGCGCCTCCGCCCGGGTCACGCTGCCGGGACGCTGGGTGCCACAGACCGTCTCGGCCGGCGGCACCACCGTCGCGCTCACGCCCGAGGGGGTGAGCGTCGACGCCGCGGGGCGCCCGGGCGGGCGGGAGGTGACCCCGGTGCTGATCGCCGACGTCGCCGGGAAGCGGCAGCGGCTGGAGCTGCGGGGCAACTTCGTTCCCGAGGCGTTCACCGGGGACGGCACCGGCCTGTTCGTCCTCGAGTGGCTCCCGGCCAGGGCGCCGGACCGCTACCGGGTGCGCGTCGTCGACCTCGCCACCGGGGCGCCCGGCCCGCTGTCCACCCGCGCGAAGGCACCGGTCCCGCCCGGCGCCGAGGAGGAGATGCGCGGCGACGGACGTCAGGCCGTGCTCGCGCCGGACCGCAGCACCCTCTACACGCTCTACACCCACCAGCCCGGTCACCGGCACACCCGGGACCTGGTCAGCGGGCGGCCGGGCAACGCGCACGCGTTCGTACACACGCTGAACCTCACCGAGCGCTGGGCGTACTGCGTCGACCTGCCGCACCCGTTCGGCGAGACGCCCGCGCGCGGCCACGCCATGGCGATCACCCCGGACGGGAGGCGGCTCGTCGTGGCGGACGTCGCGTCGGGCCGCGTCGCGGAGATCTCGACGGAGGAGCTGACGGTACGCCGGACGGCCGCCCTGCCCGAGGGCACCGGCGCCGCGTACGCCGTCGCCGACGGCGACCGCCTCTTCGTCGCGGCCGGTACGACCGTACGCGCGGTGGAGCTCGCCGGCCTCCGCCCCGTCGCCGCCTGGGCGGTCCGCGATGCCGTCACCGGCCTGGTGCTCAGCCCCGACGACGCGCGCCTGTACGTGGGCCGGCTCGGGGCGGTGAGCTGGCACCACCCCGTCACCGGGGCCGAGTTGGGCCGGGTCGCCGTACCCGGCCTGGTCGGCCTGCACGGTCTGGCCGCGCGAACCCGACGTCCGCCTGGCCCCCTTTACCGGAGTCAACTATCCGCCCATGAGTGGGCAGGCTTGCGGATCGCTTCCCCCGCTGGCTGCGAGGTCAGGCCGCGTGCGGGCGATTGACTGCGCCCCAGCCCACGACACCGCGCGCTGCGATGTTGAGGGCCGCGTTGTGGTCGGCGTGGGCAACGACCCCGCACGACCGGCAGTTGAAGGTTTCCTGGTCGGGCCGGTTCCGCTTGTCTCGATGCCCGCAACGTGCGCAGGTCTGGGAGGTGTACCGGGGGTCGACCTCGACCAGCGGTACACCTGCCCGGCGCGCCTTGTAGACCAGGCATGCGGCGAGCTGGTGGAACGACCACGAGTGCAGCGTGACCCGTTGGGGCTTGCGTAGCCGTACCCGGTCGCGGATACCCGTCAGCTTTTCGACGGCGACCCCGCGTCCGGTGCGTGCGGCCTCGGTCACGATGCTCTTGGCGATGCTGTGGTTGATGTTGCCGGCGTGTCGCGTTTCCTTGCGGCGGCGGCGGGCCAGTAGCCGTTTCGCGGACTTGGTGGCCTTCTGTTGCAGCCGTTGGCGCAGTCGTTGCTGGCGCCGCCGGTACCCGTTTAACGCCGTCCCGGCGTACCGGGTGTCGTCGGAGTCGTAGGCGATGTTGGCGATGCCCATATCGACGCCGAGGAACCCGTCCGGTTCGTACACCTGCGGCTCGTCCATCTCGACCGTGGCGTGCAGGAACCACATGCCGTCCCGGTGCAACAGGTCGGATTCGCCGATCGGATGGGTGGCGAGGGCTTTCAGTTGGTCGGCGGACCCGGTGAACGCCACCGTCTTGAGTCGCCCGTCCACGGTCCAGATGGACACGATCCGGGCGTCGTGCCGCCACGACAGCATCCTCGCGTCGTACGGCTGCGCCGCGTCCCAGCGGAACGTGATCGGGTTCGTTTCGATCTTGCGACGCCGCTTCGAGCCGGGCTTGCCGCAGTTTCCGGCCGTGAGGTTGGCGGCGAGAGTCCTGTACGAGTCGGCGACCTTCTTGATGACGTGCTGGGCGGCCTGCGCGCCGAGCCGGTGGTCGTCCTTGATGCCGTGGTATGCGTGCCGCCGCAGGTCGTAGTTGCGGTAGCAGCCGACGCCGCGGGCCGTCGCCGCAACGTCCGAGGCGGCGGCGTTGCAGGCGCGCAGGGTTGCCTCCAGTGCTGCCTCCTGTTCCGGCGTCGGCAGAAGCTTCACCTGCACGACCAACTTCACGGCGCCATCGTAGCATTTGGTCTATATCGCCACGATGGACCCCCGATCCGGATGTTCGCCGGGGACGCAGTGTCGTCCACAACCTGCACTGCACACTTGGTCTTTACCACCAGGTACCGCCGGGGTGCGCTTACGATCCGATCCGCACCCGCTGCCAGCAGGTCATGGCTGACGTGTGCCGCGACTTGCGCGCCGAACTGCGCGAGTTCAGCGGCGAAGACGACCACGTGCACCTGCTGGTCCACTACCCGCCGAGCGTCGCCCTGTCGCGGCTGGTCAACAGTCTCAAGGGTGTCTCGTCCCGGTACCTGCGCCGCGAGTTCGCCGAGCACCTCCGCAAGTACCTGTGGGGCGAGCATCTGTGGTCGCCGTCGTACTTCGCCGGGTCGTGTGGCGGTGCACCGTTGGCGGCGGTCAAGGAGTACATCGAGAACCAGAAGCGTCCCGGTCCATGACGGCGTTCCTCCCGGCATGAACTGCCGGGGTTCCCACCTTGCCTACCGCTGAAATCGACTGTTATCTTTTCGGCAATCCTTGCAAGGTCTTGCAGCACCCCGGACGGCCGCCGGCAGCGCGACCGGGAAACGCACTCCAACGAGCGGGGCCGCCACCCCGCGTCCCGTCGGTCCCGCGCTACCGTCCGGAGAAGGCCCATGTCCGCATCCCGCGCCCGGCGTGCCCGGGCCGTGCTCGCCGCCCTGCTCAGCGCCGCCCTCGCCGCCCTGGCCGCGCCCCTGGCCACCGCGCCGGAACCGGCCGCCGCCGCGATCGACGCCCGCTCCCTCGGCGCCCGCTACGACGCCACCAACTCCCGGATCACCTTCCGCGTCCACTCCGGGGCCGCCACCCGGATGACCGTCAACGTCTACGCCAACCCGACCGGCACCCAGGAGAACGCCAGCTACCTGCTCACCCGGGACGCCTCCGGGGTGTTCAGCGTGACCGTCGACGTCGCCGCGCTGCGCGCCGTCGGGGTCACCGGCACCGTCTACTACGGCTACCGGGCCTGGGGGCCGAACTGGCCGTACAGCACCGCCTGGACGAAGGGCTCCGCCGCCGGGTTCGTCGCCGACGTGGACGCCGCCGGCAACCGCTTCAACCCCAACAAGCTGCTGCTCGACCCGTACGCCCGGGAGATCAGCCACGACCCGCTGCGCCCCGGCACGACCAACCGGGCACATCGTGTTCCGCACCGAAGTGGAGGTGGGGACACCAGCGCAGCACCAGGGGCCCGCCGTCGGGATCGACCGGGGCGTCAACGTCGCCCTGGCCCTGTCCGACGGCAGCGACCAGCACCACGGACCGTGGTTGCGGCCGAAGGAGGCCGAACGGCTGCTGCGGCTGGAACGCAAGGCTGCCCGGCAGAAGCGGGCCCGCAATCCGTTCGAGCGTACGTCGAACCGTCTGCACCGCACCTACGACCAGATCGCAGGGTTACGCGCGAGAGCCAAGCGCCGCCGCTACGACTGGGACCCTGTTGCCGAATTCGTTCAGGCGGCGAGGGTGTAGTCGAGGCGGGCGAGGTGGCTTGTTCTGGTTCGGTCGAGGGGCTGGTTGTTCCACCAGGCATCGAGCCTGGTCAGGTTCAGGGCTATTGCGGAGAATGCGTGTTGGAGGCGGGTTTTCGGTAGGCCGCGGTAGCGGGCGTGGCGGATGCCGGTGATCGCGATGGCTTGGTGGATGGTGCCTTCCACGCCGGCGCGCAGGGCGTAGTCGTCCTGCCAGGTCTTGCGGGCTTGGTCGG
>NZ_JBDPMC010000098.1:0-20329 GCF_039871625.1 Micromonospora sp. B11E3
CGGCGTCGATCGCGTCGGCCTTGGCTCCCTTGAGGACCTTGCCGGCCCGCTTGACATCTACGCTCGGTACACCAAACGCGCGGACCTGAGCGGAGATCGACTCGGCGGTGATGTCCGCGTAGTGCTCTGGCATCCGCTCGGCCAGGCGGGCGGCGATGTCTTCCCACTGCAACCCGCGCTCGCCTGGCCCGAACAGCGACCGCACGTCCGCCAGCACATCGCGGGAGTCGCGGGTGATGTCCTCCCCGGCCGCCATCCCGGTCAGCGTGCCGGCAGCCTCGCGCAGCTTCCGCGCGGCCAGCAGGATCTTCTCCGCGTCTTCCTGGTCCGCGAGGTACGTCCGCACGGTGGGGGTGGCATCCGATGCGCCGCGCAGGATGCCGACACCCTTGTAGGTGGGCAGCAGCGTGGACGAGTCGTGACCCTCGCTGTAGGCACCGGAGCCCAACACGAGGTCACTGACCTGCCACGATCCGGTGCGCAGGGAGAACCGGACCTGGTGGTTGTCCCGGTAGGAGATGAACTGCTGCGCCACCTGCCCGCTGCCGACCCCGGAGGGCCGCTGCGTGGCGTCGACCAGGATCACCCCGGCGGCCGGGGCGACCTTGACCAGGTAGACCAGCAGCGACGCGATTTCCTTGGACACTTCGCCCAGGTCGAAGTACTCCTGGAACTCGTCCAGGATCACCATGCGCACCGGCATGCGGTACTTCGGGTCGCGGGCAATCTCCCTGGTCAGCTTGCCTTCCGGGCATACGTCGACGGGGAGGGCGGATAGCCGCTCGTAGCGGTCCTGAACGTCGGCCTTCAACTCCCGTAGCGCCTCTACCAGGAGTTCGGCGGGGTCGCCGTCGCGGGTCATGGCCAGACCGAACGCGCACCGGTCCGCGACCAGGGAGAACTTCCGCCAGTCCGGCTTGCCGCCCCCGTCGAAGACGGTGAGCTTGACGTAGGGGTCGAGCGCGCCGTAGAGGGCCAGGGAGCGGGCGGCGAACGTCTTACCCTGCCGGGGCTGCGCCCCGATCAACATGGACGTCCACATCAGCGGCACGCTGACCTTGTTGCCACGCTCGTCCACCCCGAACGGGGCAGGCTGCCAAATGTCGGTCGGCTTGCACCGCAGCAGCGGCGTCCGACCCGCCCCCACGGCCAGGGGGTCACGGTCGGCCACCCACAACGTGTGCCGGCGATGGGATGACGGGTCGCGGGAGATGAACACCTGCGACACGGCCACATCGAGACCGGAGGCGATGGCACCGCGGGCCTTCACCGCGTCGTCGAACGTCTTGCCGTACGGCAGGTCGATCGACACCTGCGACCCGGTGCCGGACGGGTCACGGGCCATCGTGGAGCCGAACTCCACCCGCTGGTGCGGCTTGTCCGGGTTGCCCAGCCCGGCGGCGTAGTAGGCGCGCAGGATGATGTCCGGGTTGACCCGCCGGAACCGTCCCGCCACTGTGGCCGGGGTGATGATCGGCCGGTCATCAGGCCGCCCGACGTGCGCCAGGTAGGCCACGACGAGGCCGGTGCCGGCGGTCAGCGCCCACCACGGGGCGGTGGCCCACACGATCGGCCCGCCGATGGCCAGTGTCAGGGCTTCGGCGGTGAGGATCAGGCCCCGCCACGCGCGGGTGGCCTTTACCTCCCGGTGCAGCTTGTGCCAGGTCTGCGCGTCGCCCGCGTCGGCGGCGGCCTGCCGTAGGCCGGTCTGCTCGGCCACCCACCACCAGCGCAACTGGCGGCCGGTGAGGCGGAACGCCCCGACCGTCGCCCAAAAGCCAGCCTGCACGGCGTACCAGGGGGCGCGCACGGTGTGGAACCCGGCTCGGTAGGCGGCCAGTTCGGCGGCCTGCCGGATGCTGTGCTTGATGTTCGGCCACGTCGACCACCCGGACGGGATGATCGGCCGGCGACCGGACGGCGGAACCGGCGGCGGGTCGACCAGCATTCCGCCGCGCTGCGGCATCTCGTCCAAGGTCACGTCGAAGTGCGTGTCACCGGCCGGGCGCGGCCGGGGCATGCGGCGGGCGCGGGCGTCGTCCAGGTCGACCACCTCAGCATCCGGGCCGGCGGTGGTGTCGGTCAGGTCGTTCTCCGCGGCCTGCCAGTCGAAACGGTCGTCATCTCGGGGGGACGTCATGATGGGGGTTCCTCCAACGGTCTACGGATCGGCAGGGGGACCGGCGGCACAGCGGGTTTCCTAGGCCGTGAGCTGTGCCGCCGGGCGTAGCTAGTCGTGGGCGCGGACGAGGTGCGCGAGGGCGGCGCCCATGCCGAGCACCGCGACGGGGAGGCAGGAAACGAGAGTGGTGATCCACCACGGGGCCGCCGTGATGCCGTTGGCGGCGAGCAGGTGGTAGGCGACCTGGCCGAGCGCCCCGACCGTGAGTGATGCGATGGCCGACCACTTGGCGAACCGGCGAGCGCGGTCCGGTACCCGACCGGACAGCCACACGTACAGGGCGTACGCGGCGTACGCCTCCACCCCGATCGGCAGGGTGATCGCCGAATCGATGGTGGCCCACGAACCCGGGTCCACGATGCCGGGCAGCAGGTCCACCATGCCGAACCCGGTCATCCGGCCGAGTCCCACCCAGCCGGACCAGACGGCGACGAACGCGCCCAGTGCCATGAGCACGACGGGCCACACGACGGGCCGCCGCGCTGGCTTCTCCGGGGTGGGCGTGCCCGGGTGACCGACATTCGTGACCTGCTCGACCGGCTCGGCGGCCGGCTCGATCGGGGCGGGGGTCGGGTTCGGCTCGCTCGGCGGGGCGGACTCGGGCACGGCCGGGGCCGGTGCCGGGTCCGGGCCGATCGGCTCGGCGTAGTCCCACGGGTCGGGGGCCGGCTCGTTCGGGGTGATGGTGGTGGGCTCCGGGGCCACCGGCAGGCCCTGCCGCTGCCGGTACAGGCCCATCAGGTGCCGCAGCCTGGCGGCCCGGTCGGGGCTGAGGGTGAACGCCTCAGCGAGTTCGTCGGCGGTCGGGACGTGCCCGCGCTGCTCAGCGAGCCGAATGCCTGACGCCAGCAGGGCCTGGCCGATCGCGGGCGGCTCGGCGGTCTCGTCGTCCGGCCGATCCAGCGGCGGCGTCCAGTCGTCATCGAGGTCGGTCGGCAAGCCGGCGGCCCGCCGCCGGACCGCGACCCCCGCCGCCGCGTGGACCAGCTCGGCCACTTCCGGGCGAGCGATTCCGTACTCGGTGGCCACCTCAGCAGCGGTGGGCAGGGTTCCGGTCGCCTCAGTGCGCTCGACCACCGCCCGCAGCACTTCATTCAGGGGAAGCGCGGGACGCTGCGGCTCGTCGAGAAGCCGGGCGCGCAGCTCGTCGGCCTTCGGGGCACCGATGCGGTACTCCCGCATCAGCCGGTTACGGCTGGGCACCTCGCCCAACTCCTTCGCCAACTCGCGGGCCTTGGGCAGCAGTGCGTCTACGGGCTGCGGGTAGCGGGTGCCGTTGATGGTCGGGGTGGTCATCGGCTGTTGTCCTTCCGGTTGGCGGGTCGGGGGGTGGGTGCGGGTCGGTGTTCGCTGACGCCCAGGGTTCGGCCGCCCTTGGCGGCCCCGGTGAAGCCGTCACGGCCGGTGCTGTGGAACACGTCGGGGCTGGTTGACCAGGGCCGGCGGGTGCGTTTCGGTTCGTGCTGGCTCACCTGGTCACCTCCGGGCGGTTCGGGGCGGTGCAGCACTGGCCGTCCGGGGCGGGACAGCCGTGCAAGCAGGACCCGCAAGACCGGGTGATGCAGTGCTCACCGGTGTCGTCGGCGGCGCACATCTCCGGGTCGCAGATGCAGCAGTCAGCGGGGGACAGGACCGGCCGGGTCATGCCGACACCTGGCCCGTGCCGTTCGCGGCGGCCAGCTCGGCGCGCAACCGGTCGAGTTCGGCCCGCATCTCCCGCTCGGCCGGCGGCGTCACCCGCGTGAAGGCGGTCACTGAAATGCCAGCGACGATGGCCCCCGCGGTGTGGTGGTAAATGCCGCCGGACAGCTCGCGCGTCTGGCCAGGGCGGCCGTAGAGGGCACCGCCGATCAGGTCGATGGCGGCCATCTCCACCTCTTCCCCACCGTGGGGAAGGATGTCGACCGACACACCCACACCGGGCAGGGGCGCCTCCCCGAGGGCGGCGAACTTGTCTGCGACCGTCCGCAGGGCGGCGGCCACCTCGGCGGCGGTGTTGGGGCGCTCGTTGGCCATCACGCCACCTGCCCCGACCGGTCGGCGCGGTGCGGGTCGGCGGCGCGGTCGGCCAGGTCGGCGGCGGCGCGGGTGACGCGGGCGGC
The DNA here is from genome assembly GCF_039871625.1 of Micromonospora sp. B11E3. Lineage (NCBI taxonomy): Bacteria > Bacillati > Actinomycetota > Actinomycetes > Micromonosporales > Micromonosporaceae > Micromonospora > Micromonospora sp. B11E3. The sequence continues at coordinate 4,285 of NZ_JBDPMC010000098.1, forward strand.
GGCCCGGCGCAGTCGCCGCCAGTCCAGCGGCGAGGGTCCGCCGTGGTCCTCGGCGTAGAGCATGGTGATCTCGGCGTCGAGCAGGTCGAGTTCGGCCGCGATCAGCGGCCATTCCGCCTCGATCGCGGCCAGGTCGGCGGCGGTCGGCTCGTTCGGGGGAAGCATCGGGTTGGTTCCTCTCGGAGATGGTCAGTGGCGGCGGCGCTTTGCCGGGCATGAGCAGGTGGCGCGCGCGCTCACCTGCTTGCACCGGTCGCACTGCCGTAGGGGGGACGACTGCCGGACCGTGATCCGGACGCGGTTGGCCAGGTTCATGGGGTCACCTCTCTCGGTTGCCTGGGCAACCCGCGGCACGGCCAGGCGGACCGCACCACGGGACAGACATGGGTTGGATCAGTGGCAGAAGCGAAACCGCGCGCCGGACCCGTCCACTCGGCCCGCTCGCCCGGGACCTACCGGGGTCGACCACCATGTGGCTCAAGGCGGGCATACCGCAGACGGATCTACGCGGCGCTCCTGCTGTGAAGTTCTCAATGAACGTGTGCACGGCAGCCCGTACGCGAACGCCGCAGCCGAAGCCGCAACGCCGACGCCGACGACCGACCGGCGAGTTGACCCCCCTAAACCCTGCGATCCAGGGGGGTGGTGGCGACAAGTTGAACACGGCCTACCGGAGCCAGTCAACCCCCCTCAACAAGCGAGTTCGCCCCCACTCACAGGGCGGCAGCGTTCGGGCGGGTCAAGGCACCTCGGGTAGGATTAGCCCCCTTGACGAAGGGAGCGCCGGGTGAAGGACCCAGCAGCGGTAGCCACCGTGGGCGACACGCGAGAGCGAGCAAGGGCCGCGCATGAGCTGATCGAGGACTACCAAGCCGCGATCGCCGAACTGTCACGGATTCGCCGGGAAGCCCTTGAACAACTCCTGGTCGACGGCTTGACGCAGGCGCAGATCGCAGACCTGCTCGACATGTCTCGATCGCGGGTTTCGCAACTGCTGTCCGCTGGTACCCGCCCCGAACGCGCCTTCCTCGGCACCGGTCGTTTGACGGTTGCCATCGGGGGAAAGCAGGAGTCTGGCCGACACGACCCGGGCGACATGCTCTCGGCCGAGAGCTTCGCGGCCTACAACGTCCTTGCAGACCTGGCGCGGACCGTTGGGCTAGATGCCAACTACGAAGTAGTTCCACCCCCGGGGTTCGTGCACCTTAATCGCCCGAACCTCATTGTCCTTACCTCGCCACGACTCTTGCCTTTCGTGGGCCAGGTGATGGAAGCCGATCCGCATCTGCGTTTCGCCTCAGACGAACGTGGTTGGTATCTCATCGACGGCGAAACCGAATATCGCTCTCCCCGCGACGACGGGCGATCAGCGGACTACGGATATGTTGGCCGATTGCCTCGGCCGGACGGCAAGGGATCATTCCTGTACCTCGCTGGCACCCACGCACAGGGAACGCTGGGCGCTGCCCATTTCGTCGCCAACAACCTTGCCCAGCTCCACAAGGAGCTTAAGAGTCGCCGATTCTCGATGGTGGTTCGCTGCGAGTACGACCCAGCCAACCCGAGGAAGATCCTTTCCTGTGAGCGTGTGACTCCGATCTACCGCCACGAAAGCTGAGAAGCATGCGAATCCTTGCAGCGTCAGAGCCGTCAAAGGCAGACAGGCTCAATGAAGACTGGTTCTCGGCATCGCCGAATCTGGTCGTAGTGCTCGACGGCGCGACCGCCCGAACCGACACCGGCTGCATCCACGGCGTCTCCTGGTATGCGGCCCAGCTCGGTGCCGCAGTCTCGGCACAGGCGAGCGACGCATCAATGGCGTTGCCGGCGGCCCTGGCAACGGCGATCAAAACTGTTGCCGAGAAGCATCCCGAATGCGACCTAACGAGTCCCGGCACCCCTTCGGCTGCCGTGGCCGTTCTTCGTCGCACGCCCAGTCACCTCGAATACATGGTTCTCGGAGATGTCGGCATCATCCTCGCTTCCGAATCGCATTTAAGCGTCATCATTGATGATCGGGTCGATAAGACTGCGCAGGCAGAGCGCCGAGAAGCGGACAAACACCCGATCGGCTCGGCAGAGAAAGCCGATGCCCTGATCCGAATGAAGCACGCCGAACTAGCCGCCCGAAACACAGAGGGAGGTTTCTGGGTTTCAGCAGCAGATCCCACGGTCGTCAGCCACGCAATCATCGAAGCAGTGCCCATCGAAACCGTCACTCGGTCGATCCTGTTGACCGATGGCGCGGCAAGGCTCGTGCGGATTTTCAATGACGTTAGCTGGAGAGAAATGCTTGACCTGCTGGAGAATCAGGGGCCGAGTGAAGCGCTCCGGCGCGTGCGCCAGCTCGAAGAGTCCGACCCGGTTGCCCTCCGGTGGCCACGCAACAAGAAGAGTGATGACGCCACCCTCGTATACGTAGCCAACCCACGATAGGGTTTTAAGCCCTGTCCTGGGCCGCGCAGCATGTGGCACCTCAGCCGCCGGGCGAGAGCGGAGCCGATAACGTGTCGGCGCGGCTACTGGCAGCCGACTCGCGGCGTGGTCTTGTCGCATGCGTGTCGTCGTGCATGACCTCAGCGGCGTTGGTGCTGGTCAGGGTCGTGATCGGCTCGGTCTTGAAAACCGGTAGGGCGGCAACGTCCTCGTGGGTTCGAATCCCACACCCTCCGCTCTCCCGCACCGTTGACCGCTGCGGGTGGGGCCTGGGCCGCCCATGGCTTCGGGCAGCGAAGTCGTACCCGGATGTGGCGGGTTCAGGCGACAAGCAGGCGAAGGCCAAGCTCTGCCGCATCGAGATCGACGAGGTCGCGGTTGCGTTCTGCCCACCGACCCGAGGCGAGGTCGTCACGGAGGTTCTGCACTGCCCTCTGCTCGACGTCCGGCCCGACCCTGGCCCAGACCGACACCCCGCGCCGGACGTTCTCGTCCAGGTATGCCTCGGGCTGCCGCCAGTAGGCCTCGAAGAAGCCGTCAGCGCAGTCCCACGGGATGGGCACCGGCTCCACGCGGGCTCCGATCGCGCTGGCCAGCTCGGTCAGCGCAGGCCGGCCGACAACGAGATTGGCGGCTTCAGGTAGGTAGTCGCGAGTAAGCCAGAACCGATTGAGCCATCCGGTGTCACTGGTGTCGTGCGTGAACACCACCACGCGGCGGGCGACCCAGACCCTTGCGGCGATCCGCGGCTCGGTGCGCCGCGTCACGGTGTAGGTGGCTCCGATGGTGTCGTACAACTGCGCGCTGGACATGCCGCCGCCTCCCTGGCCCGTCACCAGCCCCACGCCGCGCACGGGGCCGGGCGTCCCTGTCCTGGAGAATAGGTCCGGGTGCCTGACGAGCCAACCGGCAAGCCGGAAGCCGTTAGCCCCGCCTCCTGCGGCTCGTCGCGTACCAGAGGAGACCGCCGAGCAGTGCTGCCGACGTGAGGAGACAGCAGCAGAGCATGAGGATGTGGAACGGCTTGATCGCGCCCATGCCGTCGCACTCTATCGGCGCCCGGCGATGCCGATGCTCTCAGCCCCGCCGCGCCGGTACGCGAGCCAACCCATCGCCACGAACCAGGCGTGCACCTCCAGCACGAGCAGGCGCTGGACGAGCCCGGCGACCCCATGCTCCGCGCCGTCGGCGGTCGGCTGGAACGTCGCGAAGAACGCGACCAGCAGCACCAGCGTCAGCGGGCCGCCGAGCCGAAGCCAGGTGCCGAACCGCCGCCATCCGGCGAGGTCGCGGAACCAGCGGCCGGCCGCCGGGAAGGCGACGATCGGCGTGGCGACCGCCAGGGCGAAGCCGAGCGAGTGCGGTGCCATGGCCTCTAGGTCGAAGATCCCGCACAGCGCCTGCCCCACCCCGGTGCAGGCGAGTAGCGCCGCCGACCAGCGGCGCAGGGTCGGCCGGTCGGGCGGCAGGGTGCGGAAGACACCGATCACCCCGGCGGCCAGGGCCAGGCCGGTGACGACGAAGGCGGCGTTCATGTACGGGGCGGTGGCCCCCATGCCGAGGCCGCTGATCGGCTGGCTGATCGGCGAGTAGTCGGTGAAGCGACGGCCGAACAGGGTGTATCCGCTGCTCAGGGCGCCGAGCACGAGCCAGGCGAGGGTGAACGCCACTGGGCCGGCGACGGCGCCGAGGGCCAGCCACCGCCCGGCGCGGAAGGTGGCCTGAAGGGGCGCGGTGATAGTCATGTAATGACTATACATTTTATGTCTAGCGGGTTGTCGATCGGTAAGCTCGACCGGTGAACCGACCCCGCCGTTCCGTCCTCGCGCTGGCCGTGCTGTCGATGCTCACCGAGGAGCCGATGCACGCGTACCGGATGCAGCAGCTGATCAAGGAGCGGCACAAGGACGACGTGGTCAACGTCAGCCAGCGCAACAGCGTCTACCAGACGATCCAGCGCCTGGTCCGCGACGGACTGGTGGCCGTCGAAGCGACGGAACGCGCCGACAACCGGCCCGAACGCACCACGTACCGGATCACGGACGCGGGGCGGGTCACCCTGGACGAGTGGCTGCGCGACATGCTGTCCACCCCGGCCCGCGAGTACGCCGAGTTCCCGGCCGCCCTGTCGTTCCTGCCGAACCTCGCCCCACCGGACGCGGTCGACGCGTTGACCACCCGGGTCGCCCGCCTCACCGAGCGGCTCGCCGCACTCGACGCGGAGGTGGCCGAGGTCGGCCGGTTCCTGCCCCGGCTGTTCGCGATCGAGACCGAGTACCAGCGGCAGGTCGTCGACGCCGAGCTGACGTACGTCCGCAGCCTGGTCGAGGACCTGCGCGCCGGGCGGATCACCTGGCCCCGGGTCTGAGCCGGACGGGGCGATGCCGCCGGATGTCGCGCCTCCCCGCGACGCGCGGCGGCGAGCTGAGGGACGCGCGGGGCGCGGCGGGGTAAGAAGGGGCGCAGGAAATCGCGCCCACTGGAAGGATGCCGCCCCGATGACCCTGGAACGACCGATCGCCCCGGACCCGTACGAGCTGCTGCCGACCGTTCCGTCGTTCACGCTGACCAGTGACGACGTGGCCAACGGCGAGCCGATGGACGAGCGGTACGCGCACGGCAGCGTCGGCGGCGGGAACGTCTCGCCGCACCTGGCCTGGTCGGACTTTCCCGCCGAGACGAAGAGCTTCGTGGTGACCTGTCTCGACCCGGACGCGCCGACCGGTAGCGGCTTCTGGCACTGGTCGCTGGTCAACGTGCCCGTGTCGGTGACCGAGCTGCCCCGCGGAGTCAGTGAGAGCGACCTCGGCGGCGCGTTCAGCGTCCGCAACGACTACGGCGACACCGGGTACGGCGGCGCCGCCCCGCCGGCCGGCGACCGGCCGCACCGGTATGTCTTCGTCGTGCACGCGGTCGACGTGGACCGCCTCGACGTCCCGCCGAGCGCCTCGCCGGCGGTCGTCGGCTTCAACCTCGCCTTCCACACCCTCGCCCGGGCGGTCATCCGCCCCACGTACCAGGTCAAGGAGTGACGCCCCGCCCCGCGATCTTGCACTTCGGGCCCCTGCTTCGCGGCATTCGTCCGCTTCGCCCGGGCCGAAAGTGCAAGATCGCGGGGCGGAGGGTTACGACGGGACGCGGGCGACCGCGAAGACGGACTGACCGAACGGGGGGCGAACCAGCTGCTCCGCGGCCTTCGTGGCCGGGAGCACCAGGGTGTCGTACACCTTCACCATCGGGCCCTCCTTCGGCATCAGCCGGAAGACCTTGGTCGCCATGAAGTAGCCGATCAGGCCGAGCGCGTTCGCGTAGTGGATCTTCTCCACCGTCAGGCCGGCCTCGGTCATCGCGGCGGCCAGGGTCTTCTTCGTGTACCGGCGGACGTGCCCGGTGGCGATGTCCGCCGGGCTCATCGCGAACTCAAATGCCGGCACGATGATGATCACGGCGCCGCCCGGCCGGACCAGGTCGCGCATGCTACTCAGCGCGCTCACGTGGTCCTCGATGTGCTCCAGCACGTTGTACGACACCGCGGCGCTGTGGTCCCCGCGCTCGGAGTGCGGCAGCAGCATCTGCCGTACCTCGATGTTCGGCTCGTCGGCGAGGCGCTCCTTCAGCGCGACCAGCCGGTCCGGGTCGGCTTCGGTGGCGGTGAAGCGGGGCAGGCGCGCGGCCCACTCAAGGGCGTAGTCGCCCAGACCGCTGCCGATCTCGATGGGGTTGTCACCGAGGTACGGGACGGCCAGCTCCACGAACCACCTGCGGTGGTTGACCGCCGTGGCGAGGCCCTCCAGGACCTCCGACTGGACACGCTGATCCCCAGTGATTTCTGCCATGCGTCGATTCCTCACGGTGTGACTCGACCTGACCCGGGACCGACAGAGTGAACCATCCGATGGGGACGGCGGCAAATTGGGGCACCGCGGTGGCCGAATTGTGGTCGGGGGGTGGGCACTGGATCGGAGGCCGGCGAACCCGGCACATAGTACGCCAGTACCCAGAAACGTGCCACGTCGGTGTCATTCCATGACTACGCTATGAATTGTCATGACTACTCCCCAACCGGGCCGTCCTGGCGACGCCGCCGGGGACGGCACGGGTGCCGCCCCCGATCGGAGCGGCGCCGGGGGCGGTGCGTCCGGCGGCGGGCGAACCGAGGTCACGGTGTCCCGTCGCAGTCGGTGGGTGGACGCCGCCGCCCTGTTCAGCTTCGTGCTCCTGGGTTTCTGGGTGACCGCCCGGTTCTGGACGGATCCCGATGCGGGGGTACGCGACAACAGGTCGGACCAGGCGCTCTTCGAATGGATGATGGCGCACGGTGCCCGCGTCGTGACCGATTTCGCCTATCCGTTCGCCTCGGACCGGATGAATGTGCCCGACGGCGTCAATCTGATGGCCAACACATCCGTATTATCCGTTTCTCTCCCAATAGCGCCGGTCACCGTTCTTTTCGGCCCGCGTACGGCGTTTCTGGTCTTTCTCACCGGCGGCATGATCGCCACCGCGGCGGCCTGGTACCTCGTGCTCTCCCGGGTGCTGGTCGGATCCCGAGGGCCGGCCTGGCTCGGCGCGGGCTTCTGCGCGTTCGCGCCCGCGATGGTCTCGCACGCGAACGCCCACCCCAACATCGTCAGCCAGTTCGTGGTGCCGCTGATCGTCTGGCGCACCCTGCGGCTGCCCGACGGCGGCCGGTGGCTGCGCAACGGGGTGCTGCTCGGACTGGTGGTCGTCTGGCAGGCCTTCGTCAACCTGGAGATCCTGCTGATGACCGCGATCGGGCTCGGCGTGGTGGTCGCCGCGCTGGCCCTGGGCCGGCCGGACCTGCGGCGCCGGGCCCGGCCCTTCGCCGCCGGCCTCGGGGTGGCCGCCGTGGTCGCCGGGGCCCTGCTGGCGTACCCGCTGTACGTGCAGTTCTTCGGGCCCGGCGCGTACGAGGGGCTGTCCCGGCTGATCCGGGGCTACCGCACCGACCTCGCCTCGTTCACCGCGTTCGCCCGTGAGTCGGTCGCCGGCGACCCCCGCCTCACCCGACACCTGGTGAAGAACCCCACCGAGGAGAACGGCTTCTTCGGCTGGCCCCTGGTCGTCCTGGTCGGCGCGCTGGTGTGGTGGCTGCGGCGCAGCCCCGCGGTGCTCGGCCTCGCCGCGGTCGGCCTGCTCTTCGGCGTGCTCTCCCTCGGCCGGGAGATCCAGTTCGAGGGGCGGGCGACCGGGGTGCCGGCCCCGTGGGCGGCGCTGGAGAACCTGCCGATCCTGCACTCGGTGGTACCCACCCGGTGGGCGCTGGCGATCACCCCGGTGGTCGGGGTGCTGCTCGCGCTCGGCGCCGAACGCGCCCGCCGGCTCGCCCGGGAACACCCGTCCGCCCGGCCGCAGATCCGCTTCGCCACCGCCACGGTGTTGACCATGGCGCTGCTGCCCGCGTTCCCCACCCCGCTGCCCTCGGTACGCCTCGACCCCGTGCCCGAGTTCGTGACCTCCGGCGCCTGGCGCCCGTACGTGACGGGCGGGCGCAGCGTGGTCAGCCTGCCGCAGCCCGACACCGACTACGCGGACCCGCTGCGCTGGTCGGCGGCGACGGGGCTCGACATGCCCCTCGCCCGGGGCTACTTCCTCGGGCCCGACACCCGGCCCGGCGCGTCGGAGGGGCCGATCGCCCTGTTCACCGCACCGCCGCGCCCGACCAGCAGCTTCTTCACCACGATCCGGCGCACCGGTGCGGTGCCGCCGATCACGCCGCAGGCCCGGGCGGCCGCGGTGGACGACCTGCGGTACTGGCGGGCGGGGGTGGTGGTGCTCGGGCCGCACGAGCACGCCGAGGCGCTGCGCCGGGGGATGACGGAGCTGACCGGGCTCAAGCCGACGTACACCGGCGGCGTCTGGCTGTGGGACGTGCGCCCGCTGACCCGGTGAGCGGCGGTCCGTGGGAGGTGCGTCCGCTGATCCGGTGAGCGGCGGCCCGTGGGAGGTGCGTCCGCTGACCCGCTGAGCGGCGGCCCGAGGCTGACCGGCGGCCCGAGGCTGACCGGCGGCCCGACGCTGAGCGGCGGCCCGAGGCTGAGCGGCGGCCCGGGGCCGGCACCCGGGTCAGGCCGAGCGCAGGCAGCAGCCCTGGCAGACCTTCGGCTCGGGCAGGGTGAAGGCGAGGCAGCAGGTGCGCCGCTGCACCGTCGGCTCGCCGGACGGCCCGGGCACCAGCTCGACCAGGTCCGCCAGGTCGAGCGCGCCGAGCAGCGTCTCGACGTGCCGGGCCGCGGAGCCGGGCAGCGCGTCGGCCGCGCGCAGCACGCCGTGCGCGATGCCCGAGGCCACCGAGCCCAGCAGCGTACGGGCGCCGATGCGGACCTCGGCCTGGATCGCGGCGACCATCGGGGCGAGATGGGCGTCGAGCAGGGAGCCGCGCAGCGCGGCCAGCAGCTCGGCCTCGTCGGCGACGACCCGGACCTCGGGGAGCCCGGCCAGCGCCAGCGGGTCGTTCGGGAGCACCGCGACCGTGGTCGAGGGTCGCAGCCCGATGGTCACCAGCGGGCGGTCGTCCTCGAAGTGGATCAGCACGTCGGCCGGGTCGAGCAGGGGCACCCGGCGGGCCGCCGCCCAGCCGAGCACGGCCGGCAGGGACAGCCAGTAGCTGTACGACTTCCAGGCCAGGGCGGCGCAGGCGTGCGGGGTGCCGCCCCAGCGCAGGGCGGCGGCGTCCAGCAGTTCCGGCAGCCGGCTGCCGTCGACCAGCGTGCTGGCCGGGGCCCAGCGGAACCGGTCGTCGGTCACCAGGAGGCCGGGCGCGAGGCCGGGCAGGTCGTCCGCGCCGAACATCGTGCGCATGGTGGCGGTCACCGGGGCGAGCGGCGCGGCGGCGGTCACCCGCCTGGGCATCACCGCTGTCACCAGGATCTCCCCCCGCCGCATCTCTGGACCGTGAGCTAAGGCTAGCCTAACCACCGCCGCGAAGATAAGGGAAGCCTCACCTCGGTGCGAGGCGGAGGCGTGGGTCACTCCGTACGCCGGCGGCCCGCTCGCCCCACCCGCGCGGTCCCCGACATGCGCGCCCGCGTACTACCCGGTGGGGGGTGCGAGAAACGACGGGCGCGGGCGCGGGAGCCGGATGCGTTGACATCGGCGCCCGAATTGTCAAGGTGAGTGTCGAGAAGGTGCCAGTTTTATGCGGCTCTGCGTACGGAACGTGAGACTGGTACTCCCCAGCGTTGAGGAAGCCGATGACGACCTCTCCCATCGAGCGGGCCGCCGACTCGTTCGCGGCCGAACTGGCCCGGCACCGGACCGAGCGGGGGCTGTCCAAGAAACAGTTGGCCACGATGATGGGCTTCGACCCGTCGTACGTCAGCCACGTCGAGGGACGCCGGCACCGCCCGACGGAGGACTTCGCCCGCCGGGCGGAGGCCGTCCTGGAGGCCAGCGGCGCGATCTGGCAGCGCTTCCGGGAGTACGACGAGCTGCGCCACGGCCGCACCACCCCGCCCCACCGCGACCACCCCGCCCCCGGGCAGTGGCTGCCGCCGGGGACCGGCCTGATCGTCGAACGCGAGCAGGCGACCCTCGCCTACCTCGACGACAGCTACCGGTGCGTCATCCGCCGCGAGCTGTACAACGCCGGCACCGAACCCGTCAGCCGCTACCTCGTCCGGATCGCCGTCGACCGGTACCCCAACGACCCGGGTCGTTCCAACCGGCACCACCGGGAACACCCGCTCACGTTCGCCGAGCTGCAGCTGCAGGCGTACCGGTACGACGGTGGCGACCCCGAGCCCATGCACTGGCGGGCCAAGCACGACCGGGACGCGTTCAAGGAGATCTGGCTGCTCTTCGAGAACGACGAGGGGCGGTTCCCGCTCTACCCCGGTGACCGGGTCACCATCGAGTACACGTACCAGGTGGGTCGGGACAAGTGGGGCCCCTGGTTCCAGCGTGCCGTACGCCTGCCCACCCGACGCCTGGCGGTCCGGCTGGACCTCCCCGCGGAGCTGGATTCCCAGGTCTGGGGGGTGGAGACCTCGCTCTCGGCGGAGGAGGGCCCGCTGCGCCGCCCGATCCGCCGCGCGGAGCGCGACGGTCGGGTGTTCTTCGACTGGGACACCGAGGAGCCGCCGCTCAACGCCCGGTACCGGCTGCAGTGGCGCTTCCGCAGCCGCCCGCCCGAGTCGGACACCGGCGGGCCGGCCGGCGGCGGCCGGATCCGGGCCAGCGACCGGATGCGCGCCCTCGGCATCGTCCAGCGGGGCGCCGACCTGCTGCGCCAGCCCAGCCGGCGGTTCGACCTGCCCGCCGACGAGGCGACCGCCCGCGAGGTGGTCGACCGGCTCTGCTCGGCGCTCGTCCGCCTCGACGAGCTGCACCCGTTCAGCAAGGGCGTCGGCATCGCCGCCCCGCAGCTCGGCCTTCCCTGGGCCGCCGCCGTCGTACGTCCACCCGACCGCGCGGCCGATTCCGTGGTGCTGCTCAACCCCCGCGTCGTGGAGTCGTCGGCCGAGGCCGACGAGCAGTACGAGGGGTGCCTCTCCTTCTTCGACCACCGGGGTCTGGTGCCCCGGCCGCTGCGCATCGCCGTTGAGCACACCCAGTGGGACGGCAGCCGAGTCATCACCGCGTTCGAGTTCGCCATGGCCCGGCTCGTGGCGCACGAGATCGACCACCTCGACGGGCGGCTGTACGTCGACCGGATGACGCCGGGCGTGCCGCTGGTCCCGGTGGAGGAGTACCGCGAGACCGGTAACCCCTGGCGGTACTGACCCGACGCCGGCGGGGACCGGGTCGCGTGCCCCAGGGGGCAGGGGCACGCGACCCGGTTTTCGGGGGGAGGAAAGCCTTTCGGTGCCGGCCGCTCGGCCGCCCGCGTGGGTGCCGCTACAACTCGCCGAACGTGTCGTACCGGACGTGCGCGGGCGGGACGTCGTCCCCGGCGAGCGCCCGCAGCGTGTTCCGGACCAACCGGGCCGAGCCAGCGACGTAGCAGTCGTGGGTGGTCCACGGGCCGTACCGGCTGACGACCTCGACGACGTCGCCCTGCTCGCCCCCGAAGTCCGGGTCCTGGCTGCACGCCGGCGTCACCGACAGCCAGGGATGGGCGGCCACCAGTTCCCGCAGCCCGGCCAACCCGTACAGGTCCTCGGCCCGCCGGTCGCCGTAGAAGACGTGCACCCAGCGGGTCCGGTTCCAGGTCGCCAGATCCTCGACCAGAGCCTTGATCGGGGCCAGCCCCACCCCGCCCGCCACGCAGAGGATGTCCCGCTCCGAGGAGCGGTCCACCGTCATCGACCCCATCGGTGCGGCCACCCGGAGCAGATCACCGGGCTTCGTCCGGCGGACCAGCACCCCGGACAGCCAGCCCGCCCCCGGCGGCGTCCGGACGTGGAACTCCAGGACGTCGTCGTCGTTCGGCGCGTTCGCCACCGAGTACGTACGCCACACCCGGGGCAGGTGCCGGGGCGCCTCGACGCTCACGTACTGCCCGGCCCGCCAGCGCAGCGGATGCTGGAGGGCGCGGACGGTCAGCACGGCCGTGTCCGGGCCGTGCCGCTCGTGGGTCAGCACCTCGGCGTGCCAGAACGGCGGGTTCTCGTCCGCCGCCGCCCCGGCCCCCATCTTCTCGGTGATCGCCGCGTACGTGTCCCGCCACGCATGGTCGTACTCCAGGTTCCAGCCGTCCCCGGCCGTGGTGCGCAGCGCGTCCAGCAGCGCGATCCCCGCGGTCTCGTAGTGCCCCGCGTCGACGTGGTACTTCCGGTGGTCCCGCCCCAGGGAGCGCAGGTACTCCTCGAAGCTCTCGACGTCGTCCATTACCTGGATCGCGGTGACGATCGCGTCCAGGAGACGGTTGCCCTGGCCGGCCATCTCGGCCGGGAAGAGTTGGCGCAACGTGGGATCGAGCAGGAACAGCCGGGCGTAGAAGTACTCGCCCAGCCGATCCCGGTCCCCCTCGACCAGGGCCCAGCTCTCCTTCAGCAACCGCGCGAAGTTGTCCATGGGGTCCTCCTCCTGCCGGCGCATCGGGCACCCACAGAATGTCCACGGAGCGTGTCCACCGGTCGCACAGAATGTGCGACCACCTCATGCCGTCCGCCGGCCGTGCCCGGACGGCATGGCCCGGCCGTGTCCGGGCGGCATCGCCCGGTCGTGTCCGGACGGCATCGCCCGGTCGTGTCCGGGCGGCATCAGGCGGTCGTGTCCGGGCTGGCATTGCCCGGTCGTGTCCGGGCGGCATCAGGCGGTCGTGTCCGGACGGCCGGCGCGTCGGGCACAGTGGTGCCGTGACCGTTGAGGAGCTCACCCGCCCGGTGTCCCGCCGGATCCTCGGCGCGGAGACGATGCTGGTGCTCGGGCTGTCGCTCGGGAAGTCGGCGGTGTACGCGTCGGTGTCGATCGTCGCGAAGCTGACCGCCGAGGGGCCGCTGTCGAAGCAGACCGCCACCCTGAACACCTCCCAGTCGAGCCGTCCCTGGCTGGACCTGACGTACCAGCTGCTCGGCATCGCGTTCGCGCTGCTGCCGGTGCTGCTCGCCGTACACCTGTTGGCGCGGGATCCCGGCGACCCGGCGCGGACCCTCGGGGTGGACCTGCGCCGGCCCGGGTCGGACCTGGCCCGCGGCGCCGGCCTCGCGGCGCTGATCGGCCTGCCCGGGCTGGCGCTGTTCTGGGCCGCCGCGCAGCTCGGCGTCAACGCCACCGTCGTCCCGGCCGCCCTGCCGGACGTCTGGTGGGCCGTGCCGGTGCTGCTCCTCGCCGCCGCGCAGAACGCCGTCCTGGAGGAGGTGATCGTGGTCGGCTACCTGGTCACCCGCCTGCGGCAGCTCGACTGGCGGGTCGGCGCCGTGCTCGCCGCCAGCGCCCTGCTGCGCGGCTCCTACCACCTCTACCAGGGCTTCGGCGCGTTCGTCGGCAACGCCGTGATGGGCGTGGTGTTCGGCCTGTTCTACCTGCGCACCCGCCGCGTGATGCCGCTGGTCGTCGCGCACACCCTGCTCGACGTGGTGGCCTTCGTCGGCTACGCCCTGCTGCCGAAGTCCTGGTTCGGCTGGCTCTGACCGCGCGCTCGGGGGCGCGGATGCCGCGCCGGGGTGTTCGGATGCCGCGCCGGGGGGCTCGGATGCCGCCATGTCGCCGCCGTGGCGGTATCCGAGCGGGTTGGATGCCGCCACGGCGGCGACATGGAGTCGATCAAAGCTGATGGGCGGACCGGGCCCGGGGCGGCCGGTAGGCGGCGACCGCCCGAGCCGCCAGCCGCTCCGCCGCAGCGGAGTCGCCCGCCGCCGCGGCCAGCGCCGCCGCCCCCGGCAGCAGCCGGGACGCCAACCGGAGCCCCAACCACCCACCGGCCTGCGCGGCCAACGGCGCCGCCAACCGCCAGGCCGCCTCGGCGGCCCGCGGCCACGGTTGCTCCCCGGGCCCGCTCGCCGCCTCCGCCGCCGCCAGCGCCGACCGGGCACTCTCCGCGTCGGGATGCACCCGGGTCAGCACCAGCAACTCCACCGCCCGGTCCCGGTCGAGCGGATCCCGGCCGTACGCGGCCGCCAGGTGCAGCACCAGGTTGGCCTGCGTCCAGAGCACCGCCGCCAGCTCGGCCACCGGCGCGAACACGCCGGCGAGCGCCGCGGTCGCCCCGCCCGCCCCCGCCAGCCGCACGAACCGTCGGGTGGCGAGCCGCGCCAGCCCGTCCGCCGAGGCGCCCGGGTAGGCGGCCAGGTGGCCCGCCACCCAGTCACGGGCGGACGGCCCGAGCGCCCGTACCGCGGCCAGGGCGAGCAACTCCGGGGCGAAGCCGGGGTGGTCGAGCAGCCGCGCGGCCGTCACCCGCAGATCCCGTTCATCGGTACGCGCCGACGGGGCTACCCGGTCCCGACCGGTCGCCGCCGTTCCGCCCGGGGCCTGCGGTGCCGCGACCGGCTCCATCCCGCTGCCGGCGTCCGGTGCCGTCCCGCTTCCCGCTTCCGGCTCCGTCCCGCTGCCGGCGTCCGGTGCCGTCCCGCTTCCCGCTTCCGGCTCCGTCCCACTGCCGGCGTCCGGTGCCGTCCCGCTTCCCGCTTCCGGTCCCGTCCTGCTGCCGGCGTCCGGTGCCGTCCCGCTGTCGGCGTTCGGTCCCGTCCCGCTTCCCGCGTCCGGCCCCGCCTTCGCGGCGACGGGCGAGGGTGCCGCTTCTGCTCCGGCGGCGGCCCTCTTCGTCCGGGCGGCGCTGGCGGCCTTCCGCGGTGCGCTGGCCTTCGCCGGGGCAGCGGTCTTCTTCCGCGCGGCGGTATTCTGCGGCGTGGCCGTCTTCCGGGCCGGCGTCGTCCGCTTCGCGGTGGTGTTCGCGGTCGGCGTTGCCGTTGCGGCGTCCCTGGCCACTACTGCCCCTTCCGCGCCGGTCTTTCGGTTAGCCGGCTCGACCTCGGAGACGTCCGTCACACGTTGCTGTGCGGGGCTGTCGGGTCCGGACTCGTCCCGACCGCCCGGCGCCTCCCCGCCGGGCTGAGCAGGTGTGGTCGCACGCGGTACGTTCGCTTGACTGTGTTCCAGGTCACTTTCCGGGGCGGTGCGCCCCGCCGGCGGCGACGGTTGGGGCGACGGGTCGGCCTCGGGCTGGTCGGCCGCGGCCGGCGGGACGGGCGGTCGCCAGGCCGCGGGGGCCGCCGGGTTGAGCGCGGCCTCGCCAGGCGGCGGCGGGGACACCGGCTGGTCCGGGGCCGGCGGCTGGAACAGCACGGCCGGAGCTGGCCTGGCCCGGCGAGGACGTGGCGGCCTGTCCCCCGGAGTCGTCTGCTCGGCGGGCACCGGAGTGGACTCCGGCATCGCGGGCGGTGTGAAGGTCGGGCGGGCGGAACGACGTCGCGGCGCTCTCTCAGCAGGCTCGCGGCTGGGCGGGGCGCTCGACGGCTGCTCGTCCATGTCGATGGAGCGTAGTCCGAATCCGAGTCCCGCACAGCGTGAAAACGGCCGCATCCAGGTCCCCGGGTCGACCCGCCGGGCCAGCCGATGGAGGTCGGCGGGAGCCGTACCGGTAGTCGCTTTGCTCCAGGCGGGTCCAGGCCTGTATCCTCGGGCGCGGTGGTCTCCGGGCCACCGGGGAGACTTCGCCTAGTCTGGTCTATGGCGCCGCACTGCTAATGCGGTTGGGGTCTTAAAGCCCCTCCCGGGTTCGAATCCCGGAGTCTCCGCGCGAAAGCCGGGTGTGTAGACTGGCCAAGCAACAAGCGCCCGTAGCTCAACGGATAGAGCATCTGACTACGGATCAGAAGGTTAGGGGTTCGAGTCCCTTCGGGCGCGCAAGATCAAAAGAGCCTGACCTGCGGAAACGCGGGCCAGGCTCTTTGCTTTTTCGTCCCTTGTGGACGTGTGGCTGCTCGGTGGCTGCTCGTCCGACGAGCGTCCCCTGCGTCCGGGTTGGTCCGGGTGGCTCCGAGGGTGTCCGGTCCGGTCTGGTGGGTGCCAGGACTGATGATCATCAAGTCAATCGCTGGTTATCGATGCTTCATTTGTTAGCGGGGTGCGTGTGGACGCTGTTGCGTTGGCGGATCGGTGGACATGCCGAGCCGCGTCGCAGGGCACTCGCCTGTTTCGTCGTCGACCAGGGAGTTGTCGACCAGCCATTCCACCGCCCGCCGCCGTGCGCGAACGGCGTGCC
>NZ_JBDPMC010000099.1:0-20304 GCF_039871625.1 Micromonospora sp. B11E3
CAAGCAGTTCCGGGCGGTCGCGACCAGGTACGACAAGCGCGACTACATGTACCAGGCCACCGTCGACATCGCCACGATGAAGATCTGGCTACGCGACCTCACCCAAGATCGACGAGACACGGCCTAGACGCAACGCCGCTCGGTTAAGGTCCGGCGGGTGTTTCGCAATGGTTTGTAATGATGTCGATCGCGATGGTGGCTCTGTAGCTGCGCCGGTCTATGGGCCCTGTCTCACATTCGGTGGTGACGGAGGGTGGCCAGGCGTCGTTGACTCCTACGTGGGGGATGTCGATGAGCTTGTGAAGGCGGTGTTCTCGGGGCTGTCCCCGCTGATCATCGAGGACGTGGTCGACGAGGGTGAGCGGATCGTGGTGCGGGCCCGGACGCCGCAGGACACCGCGGTCTGCCCGAGGTGCGGGGCCTCGTCGGGACGGGTCCACGGCTATCACTGGCGGACGGCGGCCGACGTTCCGGTCGACGGGCGCCGGGTGGTGGTCCGCGTGCGTGCGCGGCGTCTGGTGTGTCCCACGCGCGGCTGCCGCCACACCTTCCGCGAACAGGTTCCCGGGGTGTTGGAGCGATACCAGCGCCGCACGGCCCGTCTGAACAGGCAGGTCAAAGCCGTGGTCAAGGAGTTAGCGGGCCGGGCAGGGTCGTGTTTGCTGGCGATACTCGCCATGGGCCTGTCCCGTCACACGGCCCTGCGCGCACTGCTGCGCACCCCGTTGCCCACCGGGCGGACGCCTCGTGTGATCGGCGTTGACGATTTGCTCTGTGCCGGCGGCACCGCTATGCCACCGTGGTGATCGACGCCGAGATTCATGAGCGGGACCTTTTTTCGGTGATGAGGACCCCCGCCCCGGCGCAGGCTCGCTGATCGAACGCAGCGTGGCCACCCTACACGCGGCGGGGGTCACCACCCGACCGAGAGTCCGCGGCGATGTGGGCTACTTCGCCAAGGACATCGCGCAGGCCGCGGTCGAGGCCGGCTGCGACTTCTCGTTGGGGGTGACCCGTAACCCCGCGGTCTGGCGAGCCGCCGCAGCCATCTCCGAAGACGCGTGGACGAAGGCGAGGCGAATGAAAGGCGCCCAGGTCGCCGTCTGTGACTACGCCCCGGCCGGTTGGCCACCCGGCACCGTGACCGTGGTACGCCGGGTCAAGGTCCCCGCCGGACACATCTCGACCGACCCGCGGGCCCGCCGCCGGCGCACCATCCCCAAAGGTCAACTCACCCTCGCCTTGGACGGCTTGGTCGAGCACGTGTACGCGTGCTCGTTCATCGCCACCAACCTCGACGTATCCACCCCCGCCAAAGCGGTCGCGGTGGAGGCCTGGCACCGGATGCGCACCGACATCGAGGACCGGATCCGTGATGCCAAGCACGGCGCCGCGCTGCGGCACCTGCCCTCCGGTACCCGCGCGGCCAACACCGTATGGATGTGGGGCGCGCTGCTGGCCGTCAACCTATCCGCCTGGCTGCAGGAACTGGCCGGCCTCGACACCGGTGACGGACGCGGCCGCAACCACCTGGGCACCCCGCGCCGCCGGCTGCTCACCGTGCCCGCCCGACTGGTCCACCACGCCGGGCAGATCACCCTCCGGCTACCCCCAGGCCAGAAGCTACTGGCCCAGGTCCTGGCCCGACTGCGCCGGCTACCCATCTGGACCTGACCACCTGCGGACCCGCCCGCCCCAACCCAGCCACGGAGACCAGCGAACCCGGCGCAACCGGGTAAACCGGTATGCCCACCGGCCGAAACACCACACTGCCCATCGGCTGCCACCGATGCGCCTCGATCACGCCTCCGCTATCCGTGGATCCGGGTCAGAGCACGAGGAGTCGAGGCGCGCCAGCATGCGTGTCCACACCGCCCACCAGCGCAGCTACCCGGCGCACTCACACCGTTACGCAGAAAGGCTAATTCACCCCTATTCACGCCAGATGACCAGCGAGGCGCTGGGCGAGTTCCTCGGGTGTGATGGTTTCGATGCCCAATGCCTGGGCCCTGTCGAGCTTGCTGCCGGCGTTCTCTCCGGCGACGACGAGGTGGGTGCGGGCAGAGACGCTTGAGGACGCGCGTCCCCCGGCCTTGGCGATCAGTTCGGTCATCTCAGTCCGGGATCGGTCCGAGAGGGGCCCGGTCATCGCGCCGGTTACCACCACGGTCATCCCCGCCAATGGCAGCTCGTTCTTCGCCTTTTGGGCGGACGTCTCCGCATCGGCCTCGGCATCTGTGGGGGCAGAGGGAACGAAGCCGGGCTGGTTCATATTCACATCTGCGGCGACGAGCTTGTCGATGACCGGGGCAAGGTCGGCCAGTTCCTCTACGATCACTGGGGCCTTCTCGTTCCCGATGCCGTGGACCTGCCCTAGAGCGACGGCATCGGCGTCTCGGATGGCCTGCATGGAGCCGAAGTGCGCGGCGATGCGCAGCGACATGGAACGGCCGGTGCCCAGGACGCCGAGGGCGCAGAAGACGCGATTAAGGGGTCTGGTCTTGGCGGCCTTGATGGCGGCCATGAGGTTGTCGGCGCTCTTGGCCCCCATGCGGTCCAGGGTGAGCAGCTGATCGCGGGTGAGGGTGAACAGGTCGGCGAAGTCCTCGATCAACCCCTTGTCGACGAGTTGCACGATGATCTTCTCGCCGAGGCCGTCGATGTCGAGCGCGTCGCGGGCGACGGCGTACCGGATCGCCTCTTTCTGGCCGCAGGCGCGTCCCCGCGCGCAGCGCCAGCGCTCCTGGCTGCGGTCGATGCCGGAGCCGCAGCGCGGGCAGAGTTCGGGGAAGTCGATGGGCCGCTCGTTGCCGGTGCGGAGGCCGGCGACCGCGCCTTCGACGCGGGGGATGACTTCGCCGGCTCGGTAGACGATGACGTGGTCTCCGAGCATCAGGCCGCGGCGGGCGATGTCGGCCGGGTTGTGCAGAGTGGCGTAGGTGATGGTGGTGCCGGCGACGTCCACGGGGTCGAGGACGGCGCGTGGGGCGATCACGCCGGTGCGTCCCACGCTCCACTCCACGGCGCGCAGCACGGTGATCTTCTGGGCGGCCGGGAACTTGAAGGCGGTGGCCCAGTGCGGGGTGCGGGAGCCCATTCCGGCCCGGATCTGGTCGGCGGGGCTGTCGGCCTTGATCACGGCACCGTCGAGTTCGATGTCGAGCTGCGCGCGCAGTGCGCCGATCTCGTGCACCCGGTCCACGACCTGGTCAAGGGTCGCGTAGGCCCGGGTGGCGAGCGGGGTGTCGGCCGTCGTCCCCAGTCCGAGGGCGGCCAGGCGGGCGACGAGCCGGGTGTGGGTGAGCCCGGCGAGGGTGGGGTCGTCGGTGTGCTCGGGGTCGGTCAGTGCGGCGTAGGCCAGGAAGGTCTGCCCGATTCGGTAGGCCCGGTCCTTGGCGCGCAGTGAGCCCGAGGAGGCGTTGCGGCGGTTGGCGAAGGCCGTGGCGCCGTGCGCGGTGCGCAGCTCGTTCGCGGCGGCGAACTGGTCCTCGGTCATGAGGACTTCGCCTCGCACTTCGATCGTGACCGGTTCGGTCAGGGTCATGGGCAGGCCGATGATGTCCCCGATCGCGTGGGACACGTCCTCCCCGGTCGTCCCGTCGCCCCGGGTGACCAGTTGAACCAGTCGACCCTCGCGGTAGCGGGCTGCCAAGGCCACACCGTCGAGCTTGGGCTCCACCGCCCAGCCTGCCACCGGCGCTCCGCCCAGCCGCCGCTCCAGCGAGACGGCCCACGCCGTCAGCTCCTCGTCCGAGAAGACGTTTCCCAGGCTGAGCATCGGAACGGTGTGCTCGATGTCGCCAGCGGTCACTCCTGCCGCGACCTGCTGGGACGGGGAGTCGGCCGCGATCTGCCCGGGGTGCGCGTCCTCCCAGGCGGTGATACCGCGCAGCAGCCGATCGTAGGTCTCGTCGTCCAGGCCTGATTCGCCGGAGCCGTAGTAGGCATCGGCGGCCTTCCGCGCCTGCGCGACGGCTTCAAGGTAGGCGGCCTCATCAGCAAGGTCGACAGCGGGCACCGCTGTGGAAGGCTTCATCATGCCGCCCATTCTCCTGACTGCCACTGACAGCATGGCGGTAGCGCTGGTGTGATTACCCCTGGTGTCGCGTGGGCGCAATCGGGCGGGGTTCCGTCCGCTGGCCCGGCAGGCGGGGGCGGCTGAACGGCGCCGGTCCATCAGTTCCGGGTCGTGCCGGGGAAAGCCCGAGCGTGCGGTAGAAGGTGTCGTTCTCGAAGCGTCTGTGCGGGTCGAACCTGCTGAGAGCCCGCCGGAACCGATGGAAGCCGTCGGTGTTGGAGGCGGGCAGCAGTTCCGGAGTGAAGTACTTGCCCCAGTGCGGCCTGCCGCCCAGACCGTAGAGCAGGCGCTGGATGTCATCGAACAATGGACGCGCGGTGGTGATCGACCCGACGGCGGTCATGTAGGACACGAAGCCGAAATAGGTGGCCGGGACTGCCTGCGCGGGACTCAGGTGGCCGTGGGCTGGGCCGGTGGTGCGCAGGATAACGGGGTAGTGCAGCTTGTAGGGAGAGGCGCGCAGGAGTTCCTTGAGACCGGCGTACGCCCGGGGGACCGCGTCCAGGGGAACGGCGATCTCCATGTTCAGCTGCGGGGCCGGGATGCCGTTCTTGAAGATCTCGTGGAGTGTTCCCTTGGAGCCCCTCGCGCCGAGGAACTTCTCCAGCGTCTGGGCGGCCGGCGTCCGGCCCTGGCCGTCGCCGATGTCGGCCATCAGTTGGCGGCGGGTACGGGTCACGATGCGGTCCAGGTCAGCCGGACCTTGGGCCTCGGAGGCCGTAGGTGTCCAGCGGTCGTCGTCGGCGACCCAGGTGTGCGCGACCTGGTGCTCGGTGAACCACCAGCTCTTGGCGGCCACGGATTCGCGGTTCCAGGCGGCGTAGCGCTCGGGCAGGCTGTCCTCGGCTACGGTGAAACGGGTGCAGTACAGCTCCTTTGCCGGTCGACCGCGAAGTTCCAGGCCGACGACCACGCCGAGGCACCCGAGGTTGAGCACGGCCGCGTCGAACTCGGCGTCAGCTGGGGTGAGTCGGTGCAGGGTGCCAGTCCCGTCCATGAGCTCGACGGCGGCCACGCAGTCGGAGAAGGTGCCGCTGGACAGACCCTGTGCGTGGGTGCCGGTGGCGAGCGCGCCGGCGACCGTCTGGCTCGTGATCACGGGCGGGCATGCGGTCGGCTCCAGACCGTGGCTGTCGAACGCCCGCCACACGTCTTCGAGCAGCGTGTCTCCGGTGACGTACAGGGTCTCGCCACGCAGCTCACCGACTCCTCGGCCGGGGAGGTCGAGGAGGATGCCGCGAGTCCCGTCCGGGCATCGCAGCTGGGCCGGGTAGGTGAACCTGGACCCGAGGACGCGCACTGTTCCTTCCTCGCGCGTCAGCATCGACTCCAACTGTTTCAGGGAGGTGATACGTGTCCAGCCGCCTTGGGTGGCGATGGTGACGTTGCCGCCCCAGTTGGTGAGGGTCATAGGGGAAATCCTCAGTGGTCTCAGTCTGCACCTGGGCGGAGAGCGTCCGTCGCGCCCCGGTGCCGAATGCCTGTACTCGAACAAGCTGTCGTGTCCCCGCAGCGCGGGCCGCAGTTGGAAGCGGGGCACGGCGCGGGCCCTGCGGGGACTCGCGCCGCGCCCCGGCGGTCCGCCTCAGGCGGGGCCGAACATGTGCTGAATGGGCGGGTGCGGGTGGGGGCACGAGGTGAACTCGGGGCCGAAGCAGCAGGCGTGGGCCGTCGTCCAGGTCTCAAGATCGGTGGAGGATCGTCCCAGGAGTTGCTCGGCCGTCCGGGTCGCCGGGGCGTCCCCCTCAGCGCCGATCCGGCTCCACAAGCCGAGGACCTGCGCTGCGGCACCGCGGCGCATCCCGTACTTGCCCAGGCTGGTCACAAAATGCTCGTCTGTCTGCCGCACAAACGTGATCGGCCGCCCACAGGCCTGGCTCAGCGCCGAGGCCCACTGGGCACAGCTTGCCTGCGTGTGATGGCTCATCAAGGCGCCGCTCAGATCCACCGAGTCGGGAGACAGGATCTTGCGGCAGAACAGATCGGCGGCGTCGTCGCAGCTGATGTAGGAGAACGGGCGGTCGGCGTCGACGGGGAAGGTGAACGACCCCGCTTCGGCGATCGACTGGCACTGGTAGAGGATGTTCTCCAGGAACATGGGCAGTTGGACGACGTCGAACGCGATCCCGGACCTCTCCAGGAGTGCTTCCAGCGCTGCCGCTTCGTCGGCCATCGTGCACTGCCCTGGGGCGAACTGGATGCCCAGGCAGACGATTCTCTGCACACCGGCCTTCTGCGCCGCCTGCAGGTACATCCCGCCGATGTCGACTCGCCGGTCGATCGGAGGCACCATCAGCATGGTCTCCGTCCCGGCCAACGCCTCGGCCAGCGAGGCCGGCTCCGCCGGCTCCCAGTCCCGGAGCTGTACCTCGAGGTCGCTCACAGCTCGTCCGGCGATCCGGGCTTCCGGAATGGCCAGGCGTAGCGTCAGCTGCGGTGCATCGGAGGCGAGTCGACGCAGCGTGTAGTGGCCGACCTTGAAGAAGTTCCGGGTCGCCCCGAGCACGGTGACGACCTGCGGCAAGTCCGTCATCACGCGCCCCAGCTCTCGCTGCTCGTCGTGTCCTTGTACAGGTCCACCGGGTTGACCGTGTTGGAGTGGTAACCCAGCAGCCGACGGCTCTGGGAAGAGAGGTGGCCGGCCGCGGTGGCGGGGTCGCAGGGATGGTCGTACGGGCGCAGCCACGCTTGCCCGAAGCGGATGATCGCGCTGCGTCGCTCCTGGGTCCGGTTGGGCAGCACGGCATGCCACATGGTGTTGCCGAAGACGACCGCGTCGCCAGGTTCCGCGTGGATGCTCAGGGCGCCCTCGGGAAGCGTGCCCTGGGCGAGGGCGTCGTTCGCCGTCCTCCAGTAGGCGTCGTCCATATAGTTGGCCGGCCACCGGTGCGAGCCGGGGATGAGCACGAGGTTGCCGCTGTCCTTGGGCCGCGTGTCGGTGAAGAACACCTGGGCCTTGAGGTGCAGCGGTCCGTTGAGCTCGTCGTACGGGCGCTCCAGGTAGGGCCCGGAGTCGCGGTGCCACGGCTCGTGGGCCCCCTGGTAGATCCCCCGCCGCAGCACCTCGGTGCCCAGGACCTGGAGTGACCCGTTGAGGATCCGGTGGGGGACAGACATCAGGGCGCCGCACTCGAAGAGCAGGTGGTACTCGGCGATGATGTTCGCGGCGTCACGCACATGGGTCAGGGCCGGGTTCGTGTTGAACGAGCTGTGCGTCAGGTCGGGGCCGCGGTCGTCGGTAAGCCTGCGGACGGCCGTGTCCAGCGTGCTGACGACGCTGTCGGGGACGGCCTGCTTGAGGAGCGCGAAGCCCTGTTCGGTGAACTGGGCGACGGCGTCGTCCGGTGAAGTCATCACGGTTGGCTGCTTTCTGCCTCGGTCTTGGGCGGCTGTGGGGCGTTGAGGGCCGTGCGCAGGCGCTGTGCGACCTCGTGCTTGCGGGCCGGATCGGCCAGCCGAGGGAAGACGACGATCGAATCGCCGTCGTAGCGCGGCACGACGTGGACGTGGAAGTGGAAGACGGTCTGATGGGCGGCCTGACCGGTGGCGTGAACCAGGTTGATGCCGGACGCGCCGCACGAGTCCCGCAGCGCGGTCGCTACCTGCTTCGCGGTCGCCATGACGTGCTGGAACGACTCTTCCGGGATGTCGAGCAGGTCCTGGAAGTGCTGCTTGGGAACAACGAGGACGTGCCCGTAGGTCGCCGGGAGATGGTCCAGGAAGCACAAGGTGTCCGCTGTCTCGGCTATGACGTGCGCTTCCGTGTCGCCGAGGGCAATGCCGCAGAACACGCAGGAGGACACCGCGTCGCCGACCGGATCTTGCGCCGGGTATCGAGACAACCACCGGGGATCAAAGTTCAAGGACATGGCGTAAGGGCCTTCTCTAGAGGAACTTCCCGCGAGTCGGAGGGCAGCCGGGCATGAAGACATGGCCTAGGGGGCGATCGATACTGCGGGGCGGTGCCGGCTGGTCCGCCGGCTTCAGGCGGCCGGGTTGTGATCGGAAAGGGGCCGTGCCAGCGGTGCCGCGATCGGGTGATCGGCGCGCAACTGATGGTTGGCGGTGCGGTCGAACAGGACGAGCGTGGCGAGGTGGCCCAGGCCCCAGAGCCCGGTGAGCGCCGATGGCTCACTGTTGTCACCGCTGCTAAGGATCGTGTGCACTCGCCTCCTCCCGCCAGGTAGTGCATGCGCCCGCGCCTTCCCGTACCCCTGACCACCAGCTTGTACGGATCGGAGTGAGGAAAATCCAGCATGATGCGTCGAGCGGCGGCAGGCCGACCCCGGCGTCCGTTCCACCGCCATAGGCGGGACTCCACGGATCGCGTGGAGTTGCAGCACCATCGATCTCTACGCGGGCGTTGGCTCCGCGCGTTGAGCTGCGAGAAGACAGCCTGCCACGATCGCTCCCAAGCCGATGACGGCAGCGACGGTCATTCGCTCGCGGAGGAAAACAGTGCTGAACGCGACGGCGAAGGCGGGCGACAGATAGAACGCCAGTGCCGCTCGGGCCGGGCCAGTGCGCGCGATCAAGGTGTAGAAGAGCACGAGGGTCATGCCGGTGCATACGATGCCGAGGAACGCTATGGCCGCCAGCACACCAGCGTTGGGTAAGTGACCGGGCAGCGTCAACGTGGCGGGCGTGATCATCACGGTACTCGTGACGAGCATTGCCGAGGTGGCGACGCCCAACGGCGGGGCGGCGGCGTGGCGCCGGTGGATCATGATGGTACCGGCGGCGTAGCACAGCGCGGCGGCCAGAACGAGTGCGCCGCCGAGGAGGGCGAGTCGGCCGCCGCGGAGGTCAACCCCGAAGAGCAGGATGAGTCCGACAAAGCCGATGGCGATGCCGGCGGCGCCCTTCAAGCCCTGAGGGCGCTCGTCAGGGGCGTATCGGTAGGCGAGGATCGCGACGAACAGCGGCTGCGCCCCGACCAGGATGCCGGCGATACCAGCGGGGACGTACTGCTGCCCGTAGGTCAGCAGCAGTAGTGGGATGGTCGACTGCACCAGGACGGTCTCGATGATTGCCCTCGGTTGCCGCCAAAGATCCGGTAACGCGTTGCACCGGATGGCGAGCGGCATTAGGAGAAGGCATGCGAGCAGGACACGTCCGAGGACAACGACTGTGGGCGACAGGTCACGCAGCGCGACCTCGATCAATGGGTAGACCGCACCCCACAAGGCGGCGAGGGCGACGAGTTCGGCCCAGGCCCTTCGGTTCACCGGCGACTCGCGCGGAATGCCCTCAACATGCCTCTAGTTAAGCAGCACCTGGCGGTAGAGGCTCTGGACGCAGTCGATGTTGGTCCACGGCATGAGATCGATTAGCAGCTCACGGAGGCGCTTGCGGTTGCGCTCTGAGCCTGTGCGCCGGGCAAGGGTGTCGGCCTGGCTCGCTGCATCGCAGGCTTGCTCGACCTGCCCCATCTGCGCATATGCGCCAGCAAGATCGATCAAGGTTCCGGCTCGTTCCCGGACGAAAGTGGGCGGCAGAAGCGTGAGTGCCTCGTACAGCGCACGAGTGGCGTCGCGGGGTTGGCGTAGACGGGTCAGGCACCGGCCCTTCAGCCGGGCCGCGTGGCAGTCTGCGTTGTAGAAGCCCAACCAGGCTGGGGAAGCGTGCGCGCTTACGCCGTCGAAGGTTCTCTCGGCCTGCGCCAGCGCAACGAGGCCGGGCTGTGGTTGGCCAAGGAGCGCGTACGCCTCACCGGTGGCCTCGTGGAGCCACGATCTGACAGCCGCAGGGCTACCGCGACGGGCCACCGCCTGGGCGGTGTCGAGCACACCGAGTGCGGCCTTGCCGTCACCGGAATGCAGGTGGATATAGCTCATCACGCCAAGGGCGTATGCGTGTAGCGCAAGGTCGTTGGTCTTCTCAGCGAGCGACACGGTCAGCCGGCAGTAGCGTTCGGCTTGGTCGTACCTCTGCGCGTCGATCGCGAGCCAGCCGGCCAACTGGGCGGCGTCCCCAGCAGCCCGCAGCAACCGGCGATGGGTTCTGCTGGTGGTTGTCCGGTTGCTGACCTCCAGCATCCGGCGTAGGTGAGCGGCGATGTCCGCGCTCACCCGGCCAGAGCCCTCTCGGTAGTCGATAAGGCGGTAGGTGTCCGTCAGTACCTCGAAGTCCTCAACGACCTGCTCGGTAACCCGACCCAGGATCGCGTCCACAGGCGGAAGCGCACCGGTTGTCGTCCCCGCAATAACGCCGCTCACGTAAGTGCCTGATTGGCCCAGGCGCATGTCCGTCGTGTCCAGGTGGCTGTGGTCCTCGCCGCCGAGTAGCTCGCCAGCCGAACACCGGTAGAGAAACGCCAGCCTGTTCAACGTCTCCAACGATGGCGCCCGGCCCGCCGAGCCCGGCCAGATCTCCCAGTAGGAGATCTGCTTCGCGGTCTTCGGAGCGTCAGCGTCGGGCCACTGCTCGTTCCAGCGCTGCGCCACATCTGCCTGCGTCAACCCATGAGCAAGACGGAATGCGACTCTTGGATTGAAGCCGTATCGCTGCTGCCAGTGTGAGGCGATTTGCCGATAGGTCCAGCCGCTGGCGCGGAGTTCATCGGCCTCTCGTTGGTAGCTGCGCGCGCTCCTCGTCATCCTCACCTCCATGGCACGGCATGCTCACATCGAGTAGCACCTTAGCGATCGCCGTCGCTGTTGCGGAAGTCAATCGAGGTTGTACTCCACGTTTGCCGGGGAGAACCGACCGGATTCGCACCCCACCAGCGGTGGTCGATCTTTCCGGCTTCGGATACGACGCTCGATCACGGTGCGGATCTCGTGCTGGCCGCGCCGATTGACGCCCTAGGCGTCGCCGCCGCGGCGCTGTTCGACAGACGGCGAAGCCAGCTCGTCGAGGAAGGTTTGCTCGTGCCCGTTGCCAGGGGAGTCGAGCTCCTGCTGATCACGCTGCTGGTTGTAGGTCGTCGTGCCGATCCTCGCCCCACCACCGGGAGGTCTGATGTCCGTCCCTGCTGTCTCCTTGGGCGTCCGCCCCGCCACCGCCGGCGATTGTCCCCGGCTTGCTGATGAATGCAAACGCTCGGCGCTGAGTCTGAGAGGGCTGGACGCGGTAGGGACAGACGTCCCATGATGCCTCTCCACGCTCAGGTTCTGGCAGTCGACAGCCCTCCGCGGCGCGCCATCTATTCGCGGCTGCTCAACGAGGGAGATCGCACCTGGACGGTTGCGGAGCTTGCCACTGCGCTGCCATTGGTGTCCGTTGAGGCGATCCGCACGACTGTGCACCTTCTCATCGGTGAGCGGTTCTTGGATCTCGTGCCGCGTTCACGAAGTCTGACCGTGCAGCTCACTGACAACGGAACCGACGCGCTGCGCGAAATCTTGGCCTCATGGTCCGAACAGTCGAACGCCGCACGAGTTGAGGAGCCGTCATGACGGTGACCATGACGCGAGCCGTCCTACCCATGACCTCGCTCATCAGCACCGGCGAGGCACCAAGCGCTGCCGATCCGGAACGTGCCCCAAGCCAACCCGTCGGACGAGGCGATTCCGATCGGCGGGAAACCGACATGCAGTCGATCAATACGGCTGTGGGTCGCGCGACCGGTGACGACAGCGCCGCGCTGGCCGCGCTTCTCGCCGATTCGCTGTTGGCCGGGTCTCTGGGCGCGTGGCTGGTACCAGACGTGGCCGCTCGCAGAAGGGTCCTGCACGGATACGCCGAGTTCGTGCTGGCACATGCGATGGAGCATGGCCATGTCGATACGACTGGCGATCGTGCCGCTGTGGCGGTCTGGTACCGCCGATCGGAACCAACACCGGCGTCCGCGCCCTGGGCGTACGACTTGGACCGGCTGTTTGGTGCGCACGCCAACCGGTTCGCTGCGTTCCACGCGTACGTCGACGCGGTGCATCCTCACACCCCGCATCACTACCTGGCCCACCTGGCGGTCGCCTCTGGGCATCGCGATGAGGTCGGGAGCGCGGTGCTGGCCAGCCACCTTCGTGGTCTCGATGCTGAGGGGCTGCCGTCGTATGCGGAGTTGGTCAGTGATCGGCCCCGGGAGGGTCTGCTCGCTCGCCTCGGGTACAGGCCGCGGGTGCCGATTTTGCTGGAGCCGGGTGGCCCGGCGGTGTGGCGGATGTGGCGTGAGCCTCGCGGGCGGCCCGGCGGGTCTGCTGGCGATGAGTTGCCTCGCCGGGTCCGGATTCATCGGATCCCTGTTCGCCGTGCGGTGATGCCGGCAGCCGCACCGACCTCTCACTGACTGCGCTTTCTTGGCATCTGTTCACCGCCTGACCGGTGTGACTCTCTCGGCCGGCAGGCAGCCTCGCTGTACCCCTCTGAAGGAAGGACTTCTCATGCTGACCCTAACCGGGCCTACCACCTCGGCCCCGCCACGATTGCCCAGCTTGGGGCGATGGTTGCCGGTTCTGCTGGGCGTCGCACGTGCTGGTGTCGCCGTCACGGACGCGGGAGACGTGACGTCGGACGCCTACGCGTGGGGGTACGCGATCCGGCGCGAATGGCCGAACGGCGCCCACGACCTGTTCGGGTTCACGCCCGACGCCGCCATCGCGCAGCGCCGGCTCGACCGCGACCAGGGCCACTGGCGCACCGGCCCGGTACGGCCGACGGCGGTGTATCTCGTGGCCGCCAACGCCTCAGACGTGGACCGGCACTCGGTGGACGGCTGCCGTATGGCGTCGTGCCCGGACTCTCCGGAGCGGGGGGAGTGGCGGTGAGGTCGACGCATGTGCAGGTGGCCTTGGCCCGTAGGACGCTGACGCCCACCGGGTTGTGGGTGTTCGGGGCTGCGGCGTCGGCGCCGATGGTGGTGCTGGCCGGTGGCATCGTCGCGACGTATGCGACCACGAGGGTGACCGCGCTGCCGCTGACGTTCCTGCTGGTGGCGGGGGTTGTGGCGGTGCTGGCGGTCGGGTACACGGCGATGGCCCGTCAGGTCGGGCACCCTGCGGCCTACTACGGCATCCTCGCGAACGGCCTGGGTCGCGGTTGGGGTGTCGCCGCCGGCTTGGTTGCCCTGGTGGCCTACAACGCGATCCAGACGAGCCTGTACGGCCTGTTCGGGGCGACGATGGCGGCGCATCTGGGCGGCAGTTGGTGGGTGTGGGCGGGTATCGCACTGGCGGTGGTCGGGGTGTTGGGTGTGCGGGCGATCGTGCTGTCTACCCGGGTCCTAATCGCCGTGCTGGCGGTGTCGCTGCTGATCATGACGGCGTTTGCGCTGGCCGGTGTCGCGCAGCCGGCAGGCGGTGCGCCGTCGTGGGAGGGCTTCGACGCCTCGGGGTTGGCGGTCAGCGGTATCGGCGGCGCGGTCGCCTTCTGTGTGGCGGCGTTCATGGGCGTTGACGCGCCGGGGTCGTTCGTCGAGGAGGCCGTCGACCGCAGGTCGGTCAGCCGGGCCACGATCGGCGGAGTGGTGGTGCTCGGCGGGGTGTATGCGGTCGCCGCGTGGGCGATGGGTGTGGCGGTCGGCCCGAATGCTGTCGCTGAGGTGGCCGCTGATCCGGCGGGTGGGTTGCCGTTCTCCGTCCTGGGGCGTCTCGGCGGCGGGTGGGTTTTCCTCGGGAAGCTGATGCTGATCGGCGCCGTCATCACCTCCATGCTCGCGTTCCACGCCGTGATCGCTCGGTACGTGTTCGCGATGGCCCGCGAAGGGATCCTGCCCGCCGGCCTCGCCCGCGCCAGCGGCGGCACCCGGGTCAGCGCGCCGCGCGGCGGGTCGCTGACGCAGACCGGCATCGCCACGGCGGTGGTGGCCGGGTTCGCGCTCGGCGGCGCTGACCCCGTCACGGCGATGTTCACGTGGCTGTCGACGCTGGGTGCGATGGGTCTGCTGTGCCTGCTGGTGGCCGCGTCGGTGGCCGCGTTGCGGGCGCCGGCCGCAGTAGGTGGCGAGCGGCCGGGGGTGTGGGAGTGGAGGCTGGCGCCCGTGCTGGGTGTGTTCGGCGGGGTGGTGGTGCTGGCCCTGATGGTCGGCAACGTCGGCTCGCTGCTCGGTGCGGCGAAGGGGTCGCTGTATCCGTTCGTGCTGCCTGGGATCCTCGCCAGCAGCGCTGTTATTGGTGGGGTGTGGGCGGCGCTGCTGCGGCAGTCCCGGCCGGAGGTGTACGCCGGCATCGGCCGTGGCACTCCGAAAACCCACGCGGTGCCCGACCTTATGAACATTTCGATCTGAGGCGGGAAGCGATGACCAGAACGCACGCTGCCACGCCCTCGCCTGGCGGACGGTACGGTGTCGATCCCCGGGACCCCGCCTGGCGGCCGGGTCACCCGCCTGCGGTGCCGCCCGCCGGCCAGCAGGGGCCTGCGGCTCACGTCCCACCACCGGGATACGGGGCGGCCAGGGTTCCTGTCGATCACCAGCGGCCACCGGCCGCCGCTGTTCCCCCGCCCCTACCCCCGCCCTTGAGTGCGAGTGCACCCTTGTCGCCCGGCGGGCCGAGGCATGTTGATGACGGGCCGTCGGTTGAGGACCGCCGCCAGGCTGATCTGCGGATGCAGATCGCGTATCGGTGCAAGCGGGCCAACACCAGTCACATGACCGCGGCCGATCAGGCGTTCGGTCGGCGCGACGCGGTCAGCCCGCACGCGGTGATGCTGTTCTTCACCTCCGGCAGCCTGGCCGAGCCGTATGGCTACCAGCTGTACACCGCGACCCGGATGTGGCCGCAGTCGCCGGACTCTGACGACCTGCCGCGGCTGCTGGGCGACTTGGTGGAGGTGGCGGCGGACAACATCGCCGCGCTCGGGCGTGCGTGGAGTCCTCTCGGACCTCGAGGTTCCATGGTCAACGGCGGGGACATGACCCTGCCCGCTGGCGCCGTCTACGTCGGTGCTGGTGTCAGCACCCTCGACTCGGACCGGGGCCGCTGGTACGAGGTCGCCGCGACGCTCCGCGAAGCGACGGCCGCCGGCCGCTACATGTCGGCGTTCAACCTGAAGGGCCAGTGCTACGCGGCGCTGGTCGACGGCACCGCCATGCACATCGACCGCGATCCCCACGCTCGTCTCGGCGACACCGGCATCCACTGCAACAAGACCCTCGACCCGGATCGCATCACCTACCACAATCCCTACTCCAACCTCACTGAGCAGGGCGACGACGAGACCCGGGCGGTGTGGCGGCAGCTCATCGCGCTGAACACGATCCTCGCCACTCACCTGCTCGCCAGGCGGCCGGCGTGACCTACGGTCCGACCTCCAGCCTCGCCGCCGCCGCGGACCTCAGCCTCGCGCCGATCGACATCACCGCCGTACTCGACCATCTGGTCGGCGAGGCCGACGCGGCTGCGGCGACGAGCATCGGGTTTCCCGGGGCCGTGGACCTCGACCAGAGCGAGGTCATGGCCCGCCTTGGCGCCCGGTTGTGGAACAACATCGGTGACCCTGGCGATGAGGGCGGGGTCGCCCATACGCGTGTGCTGGAGCGGGCTGTCGTCGCCTGGGTCGCCGACATTCTGGCCATGCCGGCCGATGACCGGTGGGGCTACGTGACCAGCGGTGGCACTGAGGGCAACCTGTCCGCGCTGCACGCCGCCCGCCGGCGTCATCCGACCGCCAGGATCTACTACTCGACGGCCGCGCACTACTCGATCCCGAAGGCGGTGGAGATCCTCGGGGCGCGCAGCGTGGTTGTTGGCGCACGTCCGGACGGGGAGATGGACTACGCGGATCTGGCCGCGCAGCTCCGCAAGCGCCGACGGTGGCCCGCCATTGTGGTGGCGACCGCCGGCACCACGATGGCCGAGGCGGTGGACGACAGCACCCGCATCCGCGCCGTCCTCGACGAGTACGGCGTTGCCGGGCACCTGCACGTCGACGCAGCCCTGTCCGGTATCCCGCTCGCCCTCGACGGCCAGCTGCGCCTTGATGATGCTGGCGGCATCGGCAGCATCGCGGTGTCAGGTCACAAGTTCCTTGGCGTGCCAACGCCGTGCGGGGTTGTGCTCATCCGCGACAGCGTCCGCACCAATGGCAGCCACGTCTCATATACCGACACCGTCGACACGACGATCACCGGCTCCCGCTGCGGCCTGGCGGCCGCGCTGCTGTGGCACGCCGTCGCCCTGCACGGCCGCGAAGGACACCGGTGGCGTGTCAGCGAAGCGCGAACCCTCGCCGCGTACGCCGTCTACCAGCTCACCGCCGCGGGCTGGCCCGCCTGGCGGCACGGCCACGCGTTCACCGTCGTGATCAAAACCCCGCCCGAACCGGTGCGGAAGAAGTGGCTGCTGGCCACCGACGGCGACACCAGTCACATCATCTGCATGCCCGGCATCAGCAAGGGCCAGATCGACGCGTTCGTCGCCGACGTGGCCGCCGCCGCACCGTCGACGTTGATCCCGCGGCCCTGGCTCGCGCCCGAAACGGCCACCAGCACCGCTGCGCGCTGACCTGTTCTTCTTCCGGCACCGTCTACCGATCCACGGAGGCGATCACCATGACGACCCGGCTACGTCTTCCAGCCCGAGCGCCAGTGGCGCGACGGCGCCAGCGCCGGCCTGACGCCCGCATCCTCCCCGCACGCTCCGGCCCTCAGCCGCAGGAGGCAGACCACACCATCATTGAGCAGGTCCGAACCACGCTCACCGCACATCGGACCGGCGATGACGGCTTATGCCGCGGCTGCGAAGACCTGGGGCAGTTCGCCTTGGCACCCTGTCCGCGGGCGCGAGACGCCCGCGCCATCCTCACTCACCACCCCGTCCGGCCTCGATGAGAGTCCAGCAAGGTCGTCTCCGCAGCGTTCCCTACGCCCACCCTTGCCTGAGCAGGACCATGAGCCCCGACATGTTGGCCCCGTTGGCCGCGCAGACCGGCCAGCCGCACCTCGCCGTCACGGTGTACCAGGAGCTCATCGCCGCTATCACCAGGGCCGTCGGCGTCGACCACGCGCAGGCGTTGCGCGCCCGGGCGGACCTTGCCCAACTCCGGCACAGCCTCGGCGCTTGCGCGACGGGGTTACGGGACCTCGCCGCCGTTCACGCCGCCGCCCGGCTGCGGTACGGCCACCACGCCCGGGTGAGCCTGCACGCCCTGGTCAGCCTTGGTGGTCTCTACCGCGACTGCGGCCACCACCGGCTGGCCATCCGCTGCCTGCACACGGCCCGCACCGGCATCAGCCGCTACCTGCCACCCGACGACCCCCTCGCCGACACCGTGGCCGCCGCGATCAACACCCCGCCCAGTCTCAACCACCCCGCCGTCTGCATCCAACAACCACGGATCGGAGTGATCCCGTGACCACGATCGCCGAACGGGCCCTGGCCCTGTGGACCGTCCCACGACAGGCACCACCCCCCGACCCCGTCCACGCCGCCCTCCAGGCTGTCGCCCGCCGCACCCAAGACCCGACCAACACGCGGCAGCGTCGTGACCTCCACCAGGCCCTGGACTGCCTCGCCGCCGCACAAGGCCGCCACGGGCTCGACCACTGCCACACCATCGCCGCGGTCCTCGCCGTCGCCTCCCTCCTCGCCTCCCTACCCGACAGGTGGCTCGCCGACGTCTACTACCGGTCGGCGGCCCAGCGTGTCCACCACAATCCGCCTGATCAGCATCTGTGGGACGAGCTCGACGTGATCACCGTCTACGACACCCTCGCCGACCACCGCCGCGCCCACCACACCGCCGAGCAGTCCGTCCGCCTGCTCATCGTCCACCGCGGCTATCTCGCCCCGATCGCCATCGCCGGATGCCTCACCTGGGCCCACCTCCACCCCCACACCGGCCAGCTGCCCACCGCTGGCGGGGTGGCGGCCGTCGCCGCCCGCGGCCTCCGCCACGTCTCACACCCGATGCTGCGCGCCGCGTTGACCGGTCTCGCGGCCACCGCTACCGGCGCTCGACCCTGCCACATCGAGAGGACACCCCTCGCGGGCTTGGCGAACCCGCAGGCATGGCCGGTGAACACCAAGGCGGCGTCGTGACGCCGTCGCCCCAGCTAGCCGCGCTCCGCTCCTCCTGGACGGCGGTCACACCGAACATCCACCGCGCCGCCGACCACTTCCGGTCCACGCTCGCCGACCGACTCCGCCCACCCCTGCCGGAACGCGAGATGCCCCTGTTCCTCGCCACCCTCGGCCACCTCATCGCTGGCGACGACCACCACGCCGGCCGCACCGCCCTCCTCGCCGCCCTCGCCCCCACCTACCAACACCTCGGCATCCAGCCCCACCACCACGACCTTCTCCTTGACGCCCTGAT
This sequence comes from Micromonospora sp. B11E3, assembly GCF_039871625.1. Lineage (NCBI taxonomy): Bacteria > Bacillati > Actinomycetota > Actinomycetes > Micromonosporales > Micromonosporaceae > Micromonospora > Micromonospora sp. B11E3. The sequence continues at coordinate 18,278 of NZ_JBDPMC010000099.1, forward strand.
CGCCACGATCGCCCGCCACACTTCCGGCTGGACACCCGACACCGCCGACCACTGGCAGCGCCACGGCCGCCACGCCCTGAACCTCACCCACCGCGCCGCCACCCGAATCGGCGGCGGCCCCGCCTGGACCCCCGCCGAGATCATCCACCGCGAACACGCCGCCGACACCATCACCATCCTCACCCTGCGGCCCCGACGCCGACTGCGCTACCAGGCCGGCCAAGCCATCCCCGTCACCACCCTCCGCCGGCCCGGCGTGTGGCGGTGGTACTCCCCAGCGAACGCGCCCCGCCCCGACGGCACCATCGAGCTACACATCCGCGCCATCACCGCCGGACCGGTCTCACCGCTACTCGCCCACCACACCGCCATCGGCGAGCAACTGTGGCTCGGAGCGCCCTACACCATGGGCCTCACCCTCGACCCCAACCACGACGGCGACCTCCTCCTAGCCGCAGGCGGCACCGGACTGGCGCCGCTGCGGGCCATCGTCGAACACCTCGCCGCGAACTCCGTCCGCCTGCACTCCACCCACGGCACCGACCTGATCCTCACCGCGGGCGGCACCGGCCTGGCACCCCTACGCGCCGTCACCGAACACCTCGCCGGCACCCGGCCGCGGCGCCGGGTCACCCTCGTCGTCGGCGCCCGCACCATGCCCGACCTCTACGACAGCGTCGCCCTCGACAAACTCCAAACCACCCACCACGACTGGCTCACCGTCGTCCCCGCCCTCTCCAACGACCCGCTCGTCGAACCGGCCTCCCAAGGCGACGTGCTCACCCTCGCCCTGCAGCACTACCAGCCCGGACAGCACGTCTTCGTCGCCGGCCCACCCGACCTGATCACCCACGCCCGGCTACGCCTCCCCGCCGCCGGCGTGCCCGCCGGCCACCTGCACGTGGCGGAAACCTTCACCCGCCACACCGCATAGGAGAACGCGTGGATCCAGCAATAGCAAAGGCGATCGCAAGGGCCGTCGGGCACGAACCGCCGTTCACCCAATCGGAGGAGAATGCGGTAACTGAACTGCCACGTCAGGGACGCGGTGGACCTGACAGGAATCAGCAGGTGCCGGTCTCTTGAAATGCTGATCCTGGTCGGCTGCGACCCCGCCGATCTGGGAGAGCTGTCGGAACTGAATCGACTCGGCACGCTCGTGGTAAACGACAGCTCTCTTAACGATCTATCGCCAGTGGCACGGATGCTGCTCAGGGCCGGCTCCATTCCCCGAAACATGGTCCAGGGCTTGGATCCCCTCCTGCGATTGCCGCATCTAATTCGAGTAGACGTGACCGGAAACCCCCTTTCCGCAACCTCATGCCAGGCCATCATCCCAGAGCTGTTACCAAAGGGAACGTCGACGTATGCCGCTCCGACGAGCTCGAATGGCGAGTCACCGCCCGCCTGCATTCTGAGGCAATTTTTGTGAACTGCTACCGGGGCCACCTCGGCTATCGCCTCTGCCGTCCATCATAGCTCTCAAGAACTCCGGAGTACGGACACCCCACAATTTCTCTGGAGGTTGTACGCGAACTCCTCACCGGCAATCCCGAGAGGATGCATGATCATTTCCTCGACGGCAATCAGTAGCGGTCTTTACGCATCTCACGGTAGAACTTCAGAACGCGTACAAGGCTGGTCGAATCAGGTTCGACTCAAGTCCGGCGGGAATGGCCAGCCTACGGAAACCGAAACCGGAGGAACACGTGGAGACTGACTACGAGCGGACGCTCCGCGAGACCGCGGAGCAGATGCAAGAGCACGATTCCATGTGAACAGTCGAGCGCGACCAGGGCGCACTTGAAGGTCATCCTCGACACCGCGAGTCGAATGGCCAGCGTCGCCGATGACCAATTGAGCCTTTCCGCGTAACGGGTCGTGGCGTTGGGTGATCAGGTTGTGCGGTTGTGCTCGATGTGCAGGAGTACGAGGGCCGCCGCGGTGATCCTGCCGATGTTCCACGGGCACAGGCTGACGTTGCGCAGCGCTTTGAAGGTGGTCTTGAGCAGGGAGTTCCCACGTTG